>CAILLX010000097.1 GCA_903835185.1 uncultured bacterium
GAGATATATATGGATTTACGGATGATCCATCAACGCCTCTTTTAACTTCAGCCTCGATACTCAACCTGACAGTAAACAGCACCACAGCCTCAGCGTTTATATCAAATGCAGGCTCATGTGCAATAGGTACATCATCTGTTGGTGGACAGCTATGGATTACAACAACTGGGAGCAATGCCAACATCACGACTTCAGGGACAGTGACTGCAGTATCTGGCCTTTTGCAACTAGTAGCTAGTGGGTCAATCACAATATCGAACGAAATTTCTGGCAACACATTAATTCTCCAGACATCCTTACATTCAGATGGAGCAATTATTCTTAACGCAAATGCAACAGGCACAAATGATGTCACCATCACCGCCGATGGTACAGGCTCAATAACGCAGGCAGCTGGAACAAATATCACAGTCGGCTCCAGTCACACATTGAGCTTACGCTCAGGAGCAGGCGCCATTGGTGAGTCCGGGGCTAACATTCTCACCAACGCCCCCAATCTAATAGTCAATACAACTGGGGATGTATACATAACTGACTCAGCAGCCGTCACCATATCCTCGCCATCAACTGGTGCAACATTCCAGTTGAAAGATAGTGCTTCGGGTGGAAATGTGACAGTCAGTAGCCTTGGCAGCATCATTGCTTCTGGTGCTATTCTTCTGCAAGCGCAATTGCTAACAAACGGTAGCATAGCAATAAATGGCAACATCAGTGGTACTGATATCACCTTAACTGCTGATGGAAGTGGCACCATTAGCCAGGCAGCTTCAACCAGTATTTCTCTCCCTGCTGAAAACACACTAACGCTAGAATCAACTACTGGCGCAATTGGTTCAGCAAGCAGTAATATTTTAACCAATGCCGGACACCTGATTGCTAATACAACAGGTGATGTGTATTTAACAGACTCCGGGCCAGTAGCCGTAGCAGGACCGTCAACAGCTACCAATGGAAACTTTTCGCTCCTTGCAGACGGCACCATTACAGTAGCTAGTGGCAGCACTATTGGTGCCAATGCCGTATCCTTGATAGCATCACCTGGCTCAAACGGAAGTGTGTCTATCGCTGACAACGTAACGGCAACTGGTTCTCTCGGAATAACTGTCACAGCAGATGGCTCTGGCACTGTGAGCATTGCAGCTTCAAAGAGCCTGAACACAAGCAGTGCTAATGGTCCAGTTACTATTACTGGCTATGCAGTGGGGCTAAGTGGAACTATTATTGCCGGTAATGGGATAGTATCATTGTTCCCGACGCAAAACGAATCGATTGTAGTCAACGGCAACAGTGGCACCTTTAACGTTACTGCTTCAGACTTGGCCGCAATTACTGCTGGCACTCTTGTTATTGGCACCACGGCAAAGACTGGCGGTCTAACTGTGGTTGCAGACCTGGATGTCTCTGGCGATGGTCCAGGCGCCTACAACCTTATATTCAATAACGGCGGCAATTATTCCGCCGCAGGTAAGACCATTACCTTGGGTGCAAAATTCTTGATCGTTAATGCTCTTGGTACGGCTGACACAGGCACGGTGTCTGGTCTTAACACTACAGTGACCATTACTGCGGGTACTGGCATCACTCAATCAGGTCCCGTTACTGTTGCCTCTGGTGGCGTTATAACTTTGCAGACAACTAACAATGGCGATATCGCTCTTGCTGCCAACACTGGTGGTGCTGGTTCTACGGTCAACATAATTGCCAACGGTACTGGTGCCATTTCTCAGGCTGCTGGACTTATTTCAGGCTCAAGAGCCAACCTGCAGTCCGGTTCTGGCGATATCTTTGGCACTGTCGATGATCAGGATCATCCAATTCTGAGCTCAGTCTCGAGTCTCTCTGTTAATACTGGCTCTGGCTCAGCCTTTGTGTCGAACTCTGGTCCGGTTGATATTGACACCTCGCTTGCAGGGGGGCAACTACAAATCACAACAACAGGACCGAGCGCTGACATAACTGCTACGGGCACAGTTACTGCTATTGGTGGTCTTCTACAATTAGAAGCCAATGGCTCAATCACAACTCAACGGGCGATTTCTGGTCTAGCATTGGTAGTACAAACTCAATCAGGCTCTCATGGATCTATTAACCTTAATGCCAATGCAACTGGCAACATGGGTGTCACAGTATCAGCAGATTCAGACGCATCGGTAGCCAGCATCAATGCAACAAATGGCTCTATAAATGTTGTGAGCAACGGGGCTATTCAAGTCGCCTCAGGAAGCTCAATTGAATCGGTGGAAGGTAACATTACATTGCAAAGCAATGACATTTCATCAGGTTCAATCACGATTGGTACCAACTCGCTTTTGTTTGCAAGCTCAGCAGGAACCTCTTTTGGAAGAGTCAATATAGTGATTGGTCCTATTCCAACCACTCCAGATCCAGGCTCACCTCCAACTCATACTATTCCTACAGCCATTAACGGCGGCGTGATTTACTTTGGTACAGCAGGAATTTCAGACACTTTGCCAACAAACAACGTAAATGCAAATGGCGGTAGCGTCATATTCAACATAACTACGTCAGGGGGCTTGACAAATTCAGCAATAAAATTGGATGGCGGCGTGCACATAAATGGAGTCAGCAACTTATCTCCGTTGACCAGCCTTGACCTTACGAGCCCGACAGTGACTGCAAAGATCCTATCATTTGTAGACAGTGGGCAAATTTTGGGAGAATTACACGTCATAGGTGGTGTTGCTGTTAGTGGCACCATTGCACTTCCTCCATCCATGCTGTCACCTTCTCTTACTGCTCAAAACATACCAGCCAATGTAACTGTCATTTTCGAGGGCTTTCAACCCAGCACACCAGTCAATATTGCTATTACCGACTCAAGCACCACCAAACAAGTCCTTGTGGGCGGTACATGTCAATTTGCGTCTCCCGGCACCACATCTAATGCAATGGTTAACATTTCATCAGATCAAGCCGGCCCAGTACTCATACTGTCAAGCACAGGGGCATTCTCAAGCGATGGCAGCCTGACTATTACCGCCAATGGACACATGTCCCTCGGAGGCAATATTAACGCCACAAACTCGGTCTCCTTAATTGCTACTGCCTCTGGCAACATTACACGAACTGGCGGTACCATTACAGCCAACACTGTGTCTCTCACAACAAATACCGGCTCTATAGGTGCAAATACCACAAGTCCAATAATTACTGAAACCTCAAATCTCACCATAAATACTGGTGGCACAGCCAGTGCTTATGTCACCAACACGGGAGCTGTAAACCTGGGGTTGTCATCAGTGGCTGGTACTCTTCAGCTCATGAATAATGATGCAATCAGAATTGTCGATTTCGTTACAGCTGGTACAGTAACGCTACAAACTACCGCGAATAACGGCGCTGTTTTTGTCGAGTCGCATCTTACCGGTACTTCTGGCGTAAACATAATCACTAATGGCACAGGCAACGTCACGAGCGCGGCCTCTGCATCTATCCAGTCAACCAATGCGCCCATCAACATCACGGCCAACAATGTTACCTTTGGTGGTTCCGTGAATGCTGGTTCTGGAACTGTCACTCTTTCACCAAATAGCAACCAGGCGGTATGTATTGGTGATGCATCCGGCACGTTCAATGTGACTGCCACTGATTTAGCAGCAATAACTGCAAGCACTTTGGTGATTGGCTCTACAAGCAATACCGGTGGCATTACACTCGCTGGAGCAATAAATGTCTCAGGAGCAGGGGCCGGAAGCTATGACCTTGACTTTGTAACAGGTGGAAATTACACAACTTCTTCCAGCCCGTCTATCTCTCTCGGGTCCCACAACCTCACAATCGAAGCAGCTGGGTCTGTTAACACAGGCAGTGGTGCCATTTCTGGAACAACCGGCTCCATCAATATCGCTGGCAATGGCGTGACAATAGGAGGAGCCATCGCACAAACCGGTGCAGCAACAGTACTGGTCACAAGCACTGCAGCATTGACTACCACCGACAGCCTGACAGTAGGCGCTGGAGGAACTCTAACCCTTGAAACCACTCTCGGCAATGGCAACATTACCCTGGGTGGAGATGTTGGCGGCGGAACAACAACTACCATTTCTGCTAACGGCTCCGGGTCAATATCTCAGTTGGCTGGAGTTGTCACCGGTACCACTGTGAATCTACAATCTGGCTCTGGTGATATTTACGGTACCAGCGACGGCAATCCTTTGTATACATCAATTTCAACGGTCACGGTGAATACACAAGGAAGCGGCTACATCTCTAACGCAGGACCACTAGCTATTGGTACCTCGCTGGTTGGTGGTCAGCTACAAATTACAACCACTGGTACTGGCGCCGATATCACCACAAACGGTACAGTAACAGCCACATCCGGGCTCCTACAACTTACTGCCAGTGGAAATATCACAACAAACGATGACATTTCAGGTAATACTCTTGTACTACAAACATCCTCTGGCTCTAATGGCTCGGTGATACTCAACGCCAATGCAACAGGCACAAATGGTGTCTCAATCACAACCGATGGTATAGGCACTGTAAGTAATGCTGTTTCAACATCCATCAGTTCAAGTGGAGCGCCTATCGATATTTCAGCAAATAATGTCACATTCAGTGGCTCTGTGAATGCAGGTTCAGGCACAGTGACCTTGATTCCAAATGACACCACAGAGACAATATCAGTAGGCGGCGGAACAGGTAATTTCAATATATCCAACAGCAACCTTGCAGCAATAACAGCAGCAACACTCGTTATTGGCAATACAAGCAATACTGGTGGCATCACACTTGCAGGACCACTTAATGTCGCTGGCAGTGGTGCTGGTGCATACTCTGTCGATCTTGAAACGGGAGCGTCCTATCGTTCTGCAGAGAATTCAGCAATCGTCCTGGGAACGCATGATCTGACTATTAATGCGCTGGGAACCGTCAATACAGGTACAGGGACCATAACCGGGAGCACAAGCAACGTCAATATCACAGGGAATGGCGTTACTGTTGCTGGTGATATTACACTCTCTGGCGGGAGCATAAATTTAGCCACAACAGCAGGCAGCTCTGCAAACATCAGTGTCGAAGCAAGTATCAATGCTGGTAGTGCTACAACAGGTTCAATTAGCATAACTGCCAACAATTCTGGAAATATCACATCTTCTTCCGGAATCATTACAGCTGGTTCCCTGACAATGGTGTCAGGCTCGGGAGATATCGGTAGCATCTCAGGAGCAGCTCCAATAAACACAGCGGTCACAAACCTCGTGGTGAACACCAGTGGCTTGGTAAATATCAACAATGCAGGAGCTGGCGCTGCATTGACAGTGGGTGCAGGTAGTGTTGCAAGTAGTGGAGGGACAACCTTTGTCCTGGTGAACGATGAGCCCATTGTTGTAGCAGGTGGAATTACAACATCTGGGGGTTTATCTATCAGTACGACTGGTGGGAGCCTCAATGTAAATGCCAGCGTAAGTGGTGCTACCTCTGTCACTCTGTCAGCAAGTGGGGTAGTAACAAATGCTGCGTCAACAACTATTTCTTCAACAAACAGCCCAATATACATATATGGCAGTAGCGTCACTCTTGATGGAGCGGTCGATGCAGGGACAAGTTCGGTATCTCTCATTCCAGCAAGTAATACCGAAACAATATCAGTAGCAGGGGGAACAGGAGACTTCTATGTATCTACCGCTACAATGAATGCAATTACAGCAGGAACCCTGGTTATTGGCAGCACTAATAATACGGGTGGCATTACGCTTGCCGGACCAATTGATGTATCAGCAACTGGAGTTGGCAATTACTCACTTGACTTTGAAACCGGTGGCAATTATGCAACCTCCTCTAACCCTGCAATAACACTAGGAGCAAAGAATCTCACAATTAATGCCCTCGGCACCGTCAATACCGGCTCAGGTTCAATATCAGGGACCACGAGCACTGTAAGTATTAATGGCGATGGACTCACTGTCGCCGGCGGTATTACCCTTTCGGGAGGGAGCATAAATCTAGCCACCACAGTTACAAGCACTGCCGACATCGCAATCAATGCAACTGTCAATGCTGGTAGCCTTACCACTGGCGCTCTTAACATAAGGGCGAGCCACTCCGGCAATATCACACAGTCATCCGGAAGGATCCTCGCCGGTACCCTGTCAATCAGCTCAGGCTCTGGCGATATCGGCACTTATTCACCGCTTGACCCAATTAACACCTCCGTAACCAACCTGACAGCTAACACGTCCGGAACTGTGAATATCAGTAATTCAGGCGCTACCTTGACGATTGGTCCAAACGGGAGCACATCGAGTGGCTCACAGTTCATTGTCACGAATGAGCAGTCCATAACTGTCTCTGGTGCGATTAACGCAGGTGGAACCACAGGGCAAGGAGTTGATCTCATTTCTACAGCCGGAGATATGACAGTCAACCACAATATATTTGGTGCCTCTGGTGTATTGCTGCAGACAGCCGGCAACCTGACGCTAGGCAGTACCGCAGGAGTGTCGTCGTCCAACAATTCCATTACACTCGAAGCGAGTACTCTTGCTCTCAATGGCACAGTCAATGCCGGAGCCAGCACCGTAACCCTTCTACCTGTGAACAATGCCGAGACTATATCAGTTGCAGGCGGCACTGGAGGTTTCAATATATCCGCAACTGATTTAGCTGCTATAACAGCAGGCACTTTGGTGATTGGCTCAGCAAGCAATACCGGTGGCATTACACTGGCTGGACCAATAAATGTCTCAGGGGCGGGAGCCGGAAGTTATGACCTTGAGTTTGTCATAGGCGGTAATTACACAACTTCTTCCAGCCCGTCTATTACTCTCGGGTCTCATAGTCTCACAATCGAAGCGGCTGGGTCTGTTAACACAGGCAGCGGTGGTATATCTGGAACAACAGGCAGTATAAATATTGCTGGCAATGGAGTGACAATCGGAGGAGCTATAGCACAAAGCGGAGCAGCGACAGTA
>CAILLX010000098.1 GCA_903835185.1 uncultured bacterium
TCTTAGATCCAGACGATGATTTACTCATGGTGACCTCCTTGTCACAGATTTGTACCTTTGCAAGATCAAACCTACCCAGGCTTAATCCGCTTGGTCAGGGGGTCACCAACTAAATCAACGACAAAAGGGACAAGCTCGATGATTTTTCTCGTTTTTCGCCATACTATGTTATGTCGCAAGGAAAAATAAAAAGAGACGACGGTGGTGGTATGGATGCCACTACCATCGTCTCTTAGCAAGCTTTTTGCCGGCAACTGAAAGTGTCTGCCAACAGGCAAGCTGTCGTGTCCGGACACAATGCGATCATGCCAGGAAGTCGACATGACTTGCTGACTGTGGAATCAAGCGCAAGCAACCAGGTCGCTTGCGGGCTCTGACGCATGAAGCTGAACGACATTGTTCTGCTGCTCTGTGCCTTGCGTCTCCAGATATGCTTGGCACTGTTTGTGAAAATTGCAGCCGGGGCAAGCCCAGCCGACCTGAGTGGGGAAGTCCTGGCGAGCTCGCGCTGCTTCAATTTCACGGATCACCTGGCGCACCTTCTCGAGCTGTTCGTCTGCACGCGCTCGCGAAAACCAGAAGATGAAGTCCGTTTTGCTGCTGAGTATTCGCACAACGAGCTTGATAGAGCCGGTAAACTCAGGCTTTGACAAGAAGGCCACAAGTCCGAAGAAGAAGATCTGCTCTCGATGCTTCCTCCTCAAGTGGCTGCTTGTCTTGACGTCGACAATCTCCAGGATTGGATTGCCGCGCTCGTCGCTCACAATTTCAATTTCATCCGGTTTGGCGACGAGCTGCCAGCTGGTTTCCAGATCGAGGAAGCGGAGATGCTTTTCTCTGTCGGGATGATTGCCCTCCTCCATGTCATCTGCTGCTTCCACCATCGAGACAATCGTGCTGCTTGCTCCGGCACGATCTGAGGCAGGTAGGTTGGCGAGCTTGCCTGCGAGAAGGGCTGGGCGCGCGTCAGTGCTGACCGCCAGCACTTCATGCACTATGTTCCCGAGTGCTTCTTTGTGGCTGACATCCTTTTGGGTACCCTGTTTCCGGTGCCTGTACTGACTGCGACATTCTTCAAATGCGTGAATGTCAGCGAATGAAATTGATTTACTCATGCGACTCACCCTTTCTTTGAACAATATATTTATGCAACCGCAACGCGCCACGGTGGCATATTTGAAACAACAAGACAGTCCCCCGGTGATGGCTGCGTGCCACAACAAGGTCCTGAACAAGCTTTGGCGGTGCTGACACAGTGCAGGATTAGTCAGATCAGAACAAAAGACACCCTATCACCACAGGTGGTGTAGTAATGAGTGCTTTGCTAAATCCTGAATGCTTCTGCCTGCCGGCCAGTTACCTGACTCCTCTATTGACTTGATTGCTACAATTAATGATAAGTACAACCTATGCTCAGAGAGCTGTAAAAACAAGATGGCTTAAGAGAGTGATTTTTTGTCTTCAAGAGGCATCAGTGAATCAATTGAAAGTCACTTCTTCTGTTATTTGGGGGATTTTGACGAACTGAAGATCAGTAGTTGGTATAGCTAGCGAATGGGAGAAACCGCAAAAAAATAGCCGTATACGGCTAGCACAGCTGTTGGTCCTCAGTGGTGTTTTTACGCAGATAAACAGATGCTGCCATAAGCTGCCGTTTGACACATACAACTTCGTCTTAGGGGAGGCAGGCAGAAGCATTTAGCTGTGAGTGCGAGTTGCCGGCGGCTTACTGTTTAATGAGAGCACGAACGGCATCGAGCTTACTTGCAGAGCTGAGAGTGGTGTCAGCCATGATCTGTTTTGATAGTGCAATGCGCGAGTTGCTTATATTGGCTCCCGTTGTGCTGTTCGATTCAATCAGCCCGAGTGCTTGAGCAAGAGCTTTAGTATCCGGATCGCTTAAGGCGGTCTTGATGTTGCCTTTGAATCTGTCATTTATTCTATCGATAAACAGTTTAGCCAATGATGCATTCAAGGGAGAACCGGCAAGATTTGCTGCCCCAATTGGTGCTGCAGCAGGAATAAATCCTGGTGAAGGAACAGTTGCTGGTGCAACACCGAGAGCTTGCAGCGGCGGCTTGTTTGTATTGCCAGGCAGATTGGCGCCATTGATAAGTGATTCATCCTGCGCTTTTGTACTGGCTAGAGACTGTGTTCGTGAGGCTCTTGAGTAAGCGCCTGGTTCATTGTAGCAAGGAGTGGCTGCCCCTGGCTGCTGTGTATTGTTGCGATAAAAGTATGGACGGCTGTACTGAACATCATGAGGGTAAAACATATCAGATGCTGTTGGATCACCGCTGTTGATCCAGTGGTAGGACCCGGAAGAGCCGCTCATGGCGCCAAACGGATAAGCGACAGCGCGTGCGTAGCCTACAGTTGGATTGGCTAGCGTTAAGACGTTGGTCGTGAGCGGCCAGATCCAGTAGCCTGGGTAAGAAAAAGGATAAGACCAGTAGTTGTATGCACTTGCTGGCAGTGCATACAGTGCTGCTGCAACGACAATACTCAATTTGGATAGTATCTGCTTTGCATGGTTTGACACGGCGTGTGCCTCGGACATTCCTTTTGGAGTGTCTCTTTGATACCAGAAATTACCCCTTGAAAGCCGTTTCTGTGAAAGTATTAATGAAGTTGCAGGCATGTCAGGGATGAGAGAAATGAGGCTCGCGAGCCGCCAGCTAGCGCGTCCCGACGCGCAGCTACATTACAGCGCAGCGTCTGCTTCCAGAACGGTCTTGATCCTGGGCGATGCATGGCATCGCGCGATGGAGCCACTGCGCGCTATTGAGATCAGCACTTATGTCCAAGTTCGGTCAGAACAGCCTTCAATGCAGCCAGCGTCATTAGAATGTCTCTCTCGAAAACATTGCCCATATGCCCGATGCGGAAGATTTTGCCTTTCAGCGATTCTTGCCCATCGGCAACCACAATGCTGTATTTGCTCTTGAGCGCTTTGCGAATAGAGTCGACTGTCAGCCCTTCCGGCGGCAAAACCGCTGTGATTGTAGGACTGGCGTTAGCATCAGTTACAAACAGTGTGAGCCCCAGCTCTACAAGTCCGGCACGCAGGATTGATTTGAGGCGCTCGTGGCGAGCAAAAACTGCCTGTGTGCCTTCCTGACGGATAAGGTCCAGAGACGCTTTCAGCCCGGCAACAAGCGAAACGTTAGGTGTAAATGGTGTGGTGTCGGCATCAAGCGATTTTTTGTATTTGGCAAAATCGAAATAAAAGCGCGGGCTTGTGCAATGTGACTGTGCTTCCCAGCCGCAGCTGTTGACGAAGACAAACGCCAATCCTGGCGGCAACATCAATGCTTTCTGACTGCCTGTGACAAGAATGTCTACTCCCCATTTATCTATTGATACAGGGCAGGCACCAAAACTGCTGACAGCATCAACGATTGAAACAGCACCGTGAGCGGCAACTGCAGCTGCTATCTTCTCGAGATCGTTGAGCACGCCTGTTGATGTTTCATTGTGAGTGATAGTTACAGCTCTGATCTTCTTGGCTGTATCAGCTTTAAGCACATCTTTTACAGCGCTTGCATCGATAGCTTTTCCAGGATCGACTGTCAGGCGTTGAACTTTGCCGCCGTATGCTTCGGTAATCTTTGCCCAGCGTTCGCTAAACACGCCTTGCACCAAACTCAGTACCGCATCGCCAGGGCTTACAGTATTTGCAATAGCTGCTTCCATCGCTCCGGTGCCGGATGAAGTGAGCACAAACAGATCGCCGGTACTTTCTCCTAAGAGTTTGAGCTCATCGACAACTTCGCGTAAAGCTTTAGAGAAGTCAACAGTTCTGTGTCCAATCGGGTGTCGCGCTATGGCGGACAGGACTGCATCGGGAACAGGGGTCGGGCCTGGGATCATCAAGAATTCTCTAGCTGGCATGTCAAATTCCTCATTCTTGCTGGTCGGGTGAACGATTGTAGCGCAAATAGAAGTGGCAGCGAGGCTACTTTGTTGCAAAGCGATCTGTCTTATTCAATGGGTACTGTCGCACGGTGGAGAGGCAGTGCAACAGCGCTTGCGAAGGTGAGCTTGTCTCTATTGGGTACCTACTCATGCGCAAAAGAAAGTTCACAACAACGCCTTGTCAGGCAAGTGAGTGCAAGCCGCACGAACTCGGGTGGGGGGATTACGTGTTTGGGTGAATTACGGTGAGATCTAACTGTCTGAGTTGTCTTGAAATACACCCATAAAGTCACCCGTTAACTTAAAAAATGGTTGAAACGGTCACGGTTTATGGCAAATTGTTCACTCTCATTCTATTTGTTCTTTACTCAACTGTTTTTTTGCTTGATCGCTCGTGATCATTAATGCCATGGTGAAGGTCTATTAGTTCATTTACCCTAACCAAGCAACTCTGCAAGGAGTTCACTTCCCGGATAAAGACATTTCAGTAGAAGAGACGATATATAAACCACCAGTCGTGGTGTCGGCTGAATCTGGACTGCTGAAATCGCACCAATCAAATCTCTACTCGGCAAGATATGTACCAGAGGGATTTGAACAGCAGTATGCGACTTTGCTCGGTGGCTGCCGACGACTGCAACTTTAACTCACTACAACCATGTGAAAGAAGAGAGGAGATGCCACTATGGAAACATCAGAGAAGGTGTTCGTTCCCACACGCAAGTATAGTGACTTTGTCGCCGGGCAGGATCTGCTCACCGATCTGGCGATGTCAGGACAGCTCACAGCCGGTCTGCTTGATGAGGCTATGAAGGCGCTCTATGACGACGGAGACTTCATTGAACAGTCGATTGGTTTCGCCTGGATCCTCAGCAAGCCGGGGCTCTTCATGCCGACCGCTGCCCGCCTTGGCATCGACATTACCGCTTTCCTCCTCAAGCACGCCTCGGTGTGCTGGGTTGGATCGCGCATCCTGCTCTCCACTGCACTGCTCAATCTCATCCCGCAGGAGGAGCGCGAGCAGTTCGTCCAGACTGTCTACAGTCAGTATGGTGCCTGCAAAAACTCGTGGCTCGGCGTCGTGACAGCTGCTGGCGTGCCGCTCTCCACTGTCTGTGAACTCATCTTCGCCAGGTTGGAGGCAGTCTCCGACAACTGCGAATTGTCCTGCACAAGCAATGCAGTTCAGGACTTTCTGCGCGACCACGGCCCGACCTACACCGGTGACATGCACTGGGGGCTCTTCAACGACAAGCAGTTCAGCGAGGAAATGCGCTGGCTCGCCGAATGGCGGCCGGAGTGCTTCATTGCCCAGCGAGTGTTTCTCGAAGGACGGTTGGGAAAGGAGCGCTACCGTGCGCTGGCTGCCTCCACGCAGGCGCGACGCAACGGACGTGGCTCGAGGCTGGGCGCGGGATGGGAGCCGACTCAGTGGGCGGCACTCAACGATGCTCAGTTTCTCCATGCTATGGCGATTTGCGCCCGCAAGTCACCGAGCGAGTTCTTCGCCAAGCGGCAGCAGATCGGAAAGCGCATCGGCAAGGACGCTTTCAAGAACCTTGCTCTCCTTGTTACTGACGGGACCCGCAAGCAGCTGTGAGTAACTCTGGAGCTACTGAGTCTGGTGCCAGGCGAGCTGGAGGTTGCCACTGGTGACTTTCAGTCTCGCTTGTAACTTGCTACGCCAGGAAAAAAAGAAGAGGGAGGACGAACAGATGTTGCAGTATACCCTTGCTGTTACTTCCGAGGCGGACAGTGCCATTCAGGTGCTGATCGACATAGCTCAGTCAAACGATAGCACTGAGCAGCAGGTCATGCAGGAGCTTCGCGAGCTCTTTGGGCAGGCACGCCAGCAGACAAGCGCGTCAGAGCAGGTGATCATTGACCAGGTCTGGGATGAGAATCTCGCGCAATCCCTGGCTGCGAAGCACACAACCTTGCGGCTCGTGTGCTTCGCGCGAGAGTTTCGCGAAACCCTCGCCTGGGTCAGCAACCCGTCCTTTACAACACTGGCTGCCGCTGTCATCGCCAAAGCGGAAGAATCAGTGGTTATCGTCGAGTCCAACTATATTGTCCTCCAGTCTGCATACGACCAGGCGCTGGAGGCAGCCTACCCACACAACTGCTGCCGGGATGCCCGGGTGATCGGTTTTTGTGAGCATAGGGTTGGCGTCGAATCAGTAGAGCTCCTGGGTCGCTACAACCTGCGGCGCGAGATTGTGACTGCCTGGGACCGTTGGGTCCATCGTGCTGACCTGTACGCGTCGCACTGGGGCAGGAACTCGCTCTGCATCGCCAATTTCGTGACTCACCTGAAAGTGCTGCTCTCTGTTGAGGAGAGGGCGGAGCGCGTGCGGCGAGGGCACAACTACTTCGGCTGGGGTGGCGATCCGTTCGGGCTCACAGATGAGGAAATCCAGCTTGGCTACGCTCATTTCATGAGCTGTGAGTACGGCAGTTTCGACGACATCTAAGACATGCATGGTCCCTGTTCAGTCCTCTTGTGAGACTGTCAGGAGAAAAATGGAGGGATAATAATGTCGCTAGAATTCTTCGAATTCAAGCCTGGTCCTGAACGCATAAAGAAGTTGCTGCAGGGGTTTCACGATTTTTGCCAACTGAGCGATGATCGCAGAACCAAATTCCAGCAGGCACTGGACCCCCGTATGCTCTGTTCCCAGGAACTGTTGTCCCTCAAGAAGCTCAACGTAAAAGTCAATGAGCTCCTTGTAACATGCAACTTGATGGTGGAAAAAAGCGATCTAGGCATGGAGGCAGCCAGTATAGCAAGCGCTTTCAATGCCCAGCTGGAGCTTCTGGTCAGGACTCTCAACACCTCTCTGGTGGAAAGAGCGGAGGCGATAATTGGGGACTATCGAAAGGTCACCGGACTCCCATATGTAGAGCCTGACGAGGAGTCCTAGCACGCCATTTCCGCTTTCCCTTACATGGGTACAGAGATCCAGTGTACACGTTGTTCTTTCCTGCTATCGGGCTCCTCATCCGTGAGTTGCAAGTTCTGATAACACATGTTGGCTATTAGCAAAGTATACCGGCAGCTTCGTGCTTGGAAGATTGCTGCTGCTAAGCAAACGACACACATGCAAAAAGTCTGGAACCTGCTGTGGTTCTGGACTTTTTGCGTTAATCGATATTCTACTACATCAAGACGTATCATACCGCCAATGGTATCATCCTGGATAGATGACACCACAGAGATCACAGAAGATGCGCATCCCGGAAACTTATCAGGTAATGGGTTCTTTGTACGATCCAAACTCTATGTCGTAAAGCATAGACGGCCTGTGTGGTTGCCAATTTAGAAGCTGCATGGCTTTTTGTCCGGAAGACTGATTATTGAGTGCCCAGAAGTCGGCCCAGTCGCCGAAAATCTCACGGGCTTTCTCAAGTGAGACTGCGCGCGTTTTGCCGCCTAAACCGGCAGCTCGACTGATAGCCGTAGCTATGGAGGCAGTTGTAATTCCTGATTCTGATGCAGTGTGCCAGAGCGATCCAGAAGGTGCGCTGCCCATAGCAAGCATGAATAGATCAGCCAGATCATCTATATGCACAGTTGACCAGAGGTTGGTTTCGGTACCTTCTATGTATACCGACTCGCCAAATTTGCGGGCGTGATACAGCAGTCCACGCGGAATGAGCATGCTGCCGCCTTTTCCATAGACAACAGGCGGACGCATGACTATGCTGTGCACGCCTTTATTTGCAGCAGCAAGCACTTCGGCTTCAAGTGCCCGATGGACCAGTGTGACAGGTTCATCAGATGGTGGGAGTGGCATATCTTCATCATAAAGGAGGCTGCCAGTGCCATGCAGAACGCCTATGCTGCTGGTGAAAACGAACAGTTTGTTTGATCCTTTCATTGCATCCAGAATATCTGTCAGGTGGCTTCGTCCTTTATAGAGCTCTTTTGGGGCTGCTTCCGGCGAGTCGCAAGTGTCAGCCATATGCACTACAGCTTCAACGCCGGAGAGCGCCGGCAGCAGAGAAAGAGGATTGTCCAGAGTTCCCAGATACGGTTCGATTCCTTGCTCCTCTAGCTTGGAGGCAGCCGCGCTCGAGCGTGCCAGACCGATGACACTGTGACCGTATGATGTGAATCGTTCGGCGACAGTGCTGCCGATATAGCCGGTGGCACCAAGGATGAGCACCTTGGCCTTTTCTTCGCCTGCTCGTTCGATTATGTCGAAAGTAAGTTGTCCTGGTTTGTGCCTGGTTGCCTCGACATGTTGTATTACATCGTTGTATATGGTGATAATCGCTTCCTGAACATCAGGGAAGCAATCTCCCCAGGTCTGGCAGCGGGGGTTGTCACAGTTGAAATAACCGATAGTTTTGATGCTTCCGCTGGCAGGACGCACAGGTGGGCGGCAGTTAGGACCGTCCCACCTTAGCTTTTCGCCAACATGATATGTTAAATTGCGTAGGATTCCTACGCGAAAGCCAATTCCAGAGCGGATCGGCTTCTTGCAGAACGGGCACTCAAGCTCGTAATAAACAGTATTTGTTCCAGCTGTTGGGGGCATGCCATTAACCTGCTGCAGATAGGAGCAAGCAATAAGAGTATACCTGTTGGGGCAGGCGAAGAAGTGTTCGGAATTCACAGCAGCGGATGGCACAAGTCTGCATGCCTTGTGAAGACTCTGTATACGGCATCCGAGAATGTGACGATAGCAGGAGCACACAAGCGCACCAATGGTCTCCCATCAGTGCGCTTGTTGGCAACTAATTAGTTAGTGCGAACAGCAGCTGCTCTTAGCTGGCTTGGCTTGCTGCGGGGTCCGCCCTGCGGCGATGCGTTGTTCAGCAAGATGATCTGCTGCAACGTGCGGCGGGACGTTCTCCTGGCGAGAGCGCTCGAGAATGTCGGCAATTGTGTTGCCGATATTTGTTACTTTGGCGAGCACTTTCTGCTGATTGTAGCCGTCAAGCTCAGCAGCTACGTTGATTACGCCACCACCATTGATGGCATAGTCTGGAGCGTAGACGATGCCGCGCTTAAATAGCGCATAGCCATCAGCTTCTGTTTCCAGCTGGTTGTTGGCAGCGCCGGCAACAATCTTGCACTTCAACTGCGGTATTGTGCGCGAGTTGAGGATGGCACCAAGGGCGCAAGGTGCAAAGATGTCGCAGTCAAGACCGTAGATCTCATCAGGAGTTACTTGAGTAGCGCCAAATTCATGGACAACTTTCTCAATCTGAGTTGGATAAATGTCTGTGACAAGAAGCTTAGCCCCGGCTGCAGAAAGATAACTGCACAGATGATAGCCGACGTTGCCTACCCCTTGAATGGCGACACGAATGCCGTTTAAATCATCTCCCATTCCCAGATATTTAAGAGCAGACTTGATGCCCTGAAAAGTGCCTAGAGCTGTCATATTGGACGGATCGCCGCTGCCGCCATCATTGCTGCCGCCAAAAGCCCAATGTGTTTGGGTGCGGATTGTGTCTATATCGGCAACTTTCATGCCTACATCTTCAGCAGTTATATAACGTCCGCCGAGACTCTCGACAAAACGTCCGAATGCTTTGAGCAGGGCCGGAGTCTTGTGGGTGCGTGAATCGCCGATAATTACGGCTTTGCCGCCACCGAGATCCAGTCCAGCTACTGCAGCCTTATAAGTCATTCCTCGCGAAAGTCTGAGAACGTCACGTAGAGCCTCTCCTTCGTCCGAGTAGTTCCACATACGGCAGCCACCTAGCGCTGGACCGAGGACTGTGCTGTGAATACCTATGATGGCTTTCAGACCTGAATCTTTGTCTTGCGCGAACACTATCTGCTCGTGCCCATATTGCTCAATTTTTTGAAAGACTCCACTCATGAGTGAATCTCCTTTTGTTGTATGCGGCATGCTTTTCCAAAAAAATACCGACCGCTGCAAACGCAGCAGGTATGGACTTTTCTGGCGCCAAGAATATGTTACAGGAATGTTACTGTCAATGCTTGCCGCTGCGTTTCTAGAATTGAATGCATATAAAAGAGTTTAACTATGCGTAAAGCCGCCAGGAGGTGCCCGTTCAAGATCATTTTATGATTGGCAGCTCTATTTGCGCAGAGGTAGTACATGCATGCGCTTGATGCCAGCTCCAGCTGCTGCATCCATGACTGCCACAACATATTTCTGCAGAGCATCGGCGTCAGAGGTCAAATTAAGCGGTATGTCCTGTTTTCCTGCCCGCTGTTGTTCTGCCTGGAAGATCTTCTGGATTGTTGCTGTGTCAGGAGGGTTCACCTGCGAGGAATTAACTGTAATCACTCCATCTTTAGTGACGCCGACATCCAGCTTGGGTCCTGGCTCAGGCTTGGAAGGACTGGAGCTCGGAAGGTTTGGCGGATCGACTTTGAGTACGGACATATTAACGAGCGGCGCCACCAGGATCATGATGACGAGCAGGACGAGAAATACGTCTGTTAAAGGGGTGACGTTAATGTCGGTGAACTGTTCACCAGCCCTGCCGGCCATTCCCATAAGACGATGTCCTCCAAGACAAACTAACAACCAGCCTTAATCTTATCGTCTTTGCCGCTTGCCAGCTATATCCTTACCCCTAGAATATATATTCTATTTTAACCAGAATCAGCAACCGGCCGCTCATGCAGCTGCGCTAATTTCCAGGGTCGACCTTATAACCTTTTCAACCAGGCGTCCTGGATTCAGGGAAGCAGGTAAACCCGGCATGGACATAAGGTTTGACTTCAAGCCAGGCAGCAGAAGAGCAACAGGGAGCCAGAGTGTAAAAGAAGACTGCCGTTGCCCGAGGTGCACACATTGTCAGCTGCTTGCTTCTCGCGGTTTAATTGAGGCAGGTCCTGTTGAGTTATCTGCTCGCAAAATGAAGGGAAATGGCTCATTTGCGTCTTGCCAAGAAGGGGTAGCAGATGAAGAGCCTTTTAAAACTTTGGAGTTATTTCTAAGTTGATTCTCTCAAGTAGCAGTCGCTAGGCTAAAACTCTATTTGCCAATTTCGGCCTAACATTTATCAGGATCATCTAACAGCCAAAAGTTAACCAAGCAACATCTACTTTTGAACAAAGATAGTGCCCCCAGAAGGAGACGGCTTGGATTCGACTGTTGATTGGACCTGGTTGTGGCAGGCTACATAGCTGGAGCAAATGGGAATAATGGATTGGAAAGGAGCCTTTATGAGTCTGAGGATGGGCACCCTAACAAGACCCCAGATTGAGAAGCTGCCCAAAGGACAGCTTCATGAACATCTCGACTGCTCTCTCAACCCGCTTATTATGCTTCGCCTCTGGTGGGCAAAAGGGTTTGACAATGTCAATCCGCCTCTGCCCACGCAGGTTGTTTCAGACTGGCAGGCAGCACAGGATCTGCGGGGACGCAGCGTAAGCATTTCTCAGCAGGCGGCTGCCGAGCGTATGGAGCGCCGTGCAGCAGCTGCGTACCAGGAGTGGCTAGTTGGGTTTGCCAGCAAGTCGCTCAAGAACTACCTGGATGCCATAGGCAACCATGTTTTGCCGATCATGCAGACCAGGCAAGCGCTCTACGACATTACCTGCGAGCGGATCAAGCGCATGAGTATGTGCGAAGTAGGCGGACTGCCGACTAAAAAACGCCGTAAAGGCTGGTTGCAGCTGCGCTTCGCTCCTCAGTTGCACGTAGGCGGTGAACTGACTACACTCGACCAGGTCATGGAGCCGATTGTTCAAGCTGTCAAGGAGGCTGCCATCCCTGTCGAGCTCATCATCTGTTCGCTGCGGCATGAAGACCAGCCGTTTGTGGCGCACAACCCGATTGAGGAGCTGTCCGACCTGGCCATCAAATACCCTGAGGTTGCCGCCTTTGATCTCGCTGGAGGCGAAGCAGTTTTTCCTGGAGTGCTTCCCTGGTGGCTGCCGGCAGCCAAGAGGGTGCAGGCGGCAGGCAAGCGAGTCACCATTCATCTGTGGGAGACCAACGAGCCGACAGATGCCGACCTGGCAGCTCTCAAGGAGCTTTTCGGTGAGCCTGAAGCTGATGACAAGATCATGCTCAGCAGTGCCATGCGACACGTGGTGCGCCTCTGCACCAAGATCTCTGCCACTGCCAACCCTGCCGAGCAACAGGTCTACTTCGACAATATCACCAGCTGGCTTGACTCAGTTGAAGAGACGATTAGCCGCTGCGGGCGTATCGGTCACGGTATTCGTGGCGAGCGGCAGGGCAGCTTTATCCTGGAAGTCTGTCCCACCTCCAATGTAGTCACTTCGCAGGTGGCTTCATTTGCTGAACATCCAGTCAGCAAGCTTTTCCGTCAGGGCAAGCTGGTGACAATCAACAGTGATGGCACCCTCTTTACAAAGATCAATTTGGCAGATGAGTACTTCCGTTTGCAGGAAGCGCCGCACCGCTTCGGGCTCGGTGAGTTCTATGTCTGCAACTATATCGCTCTAGCAGCAACGTCCTTCTCGCCGGAAGTGAAGGCGTCTCTGAAAGCTGAGCTCACTGCTGGCTACCGGCCAGGCGGCGGAGCGCGAGGCAGGCGTCGTTCTACAAAATAACTGCCCAGAGGTTACTGCCGACTATCAATACGTCCTTAGACGTCGACCGGGTCCGCCCTGGCTGGTTCCGGCAGCAGGGCGGACCCTACTGCTGTTTTGCCAGATTTGAGACAAGTGCAGCAGCACGCTGTTTTGGCTTGAACAGCTGCAACTGGCTGCTGCACCTGCCTGGATCTGCTGGATAACCCGTGCTCATGCTCCTGGCAAATTTTGGCCAAGGTAGCCTTCATACCAATAACTCTTCTGGTTGTGTCGCTCTGCTGTCGGCGGCGCTCTCAGGGATTAGTGGCGGTAGCACATCTGGTGCTTCAAGTCTGTATACAGCTTGTGTTCCGCAATTGATGATCCTTAGCTCAAAACCTAAAGATGGAGGAACAAAATCATGATGTCGTCCCTTCTGACTCTATTCTGTTTGATCTTGAACATCTACGGGATCTACCTGGGCTTCCGTGCTCACATGTTGCTTGGAATCGTCCTCATTTTCGTGCCGTTGGTTCCTCTGGTCTTTGCCGTGGTGATGCTTCTCTTCCAGATTGACCTGGCCCAGCGCACTGTGGCAATCTGCAGAGGGCGCCAATACTGATCTGTTCGCAATCCTGCCCCAGTCAGCTGCTACCACACTTTTGGGGTTCCCTCGAGTGAATAAATTCAACGAGGGATAATGAGCGATCACCGGCGTCGTGCTGAAAGTCGAGAAACATTGGACTGGAAGAAGCGAAAAGTCTCTCAAGTAGAGGCTTTCGCTTTCTTTCTTCGGTACCTATTGCTATGAAATGTAGTAACAGGAACTGCTCCCAGCTTTCCTGCTGAGTGGCAGTGAGTGGTGGTGCCTGTCTTATGTCTGGACAGGGTATGCAGTCTTCTGACCAGTTCTTGCGATCAATGTAGGGCTGGTTTGGCATTCCAGAGATTGAATCGTTCTTTCTCGAGAGATATGTAATTTTAAAACCGTTGCATGTTGTGTCCAGTTGTACTACTGGAAAGGTAGAAAAAACAGTGGTTGTCGTTAGCGGAGCTGACTCAACCTTGTGCAAGAGTTAAGAAGCTCGCCTGTCCGTTCTGGCAAGGCGAGCTTCTTACAGTGATGCTAAAGGCACACAGAGCAAATCGTCCCTGCTATCGGCATGGTTTGCTAGTGGTCAGCTCTTCTAGGAAAGTGTCGACATCTTCGCTTGTTGGCAGAGCAGGAATAGCGCCGGCGCGTGTGCATGTGAGAGCTCCTACTGCATTGGCGCGACGGATGATTGTAGTTATCTCATCAACGGTCATAGCAATCAGTTTGTCACGACGGTCGCCTGTGCCTTCTTGTATGTGAGGCAAGAGTCCAGCAATGACAGCTGCAGAAAAACCGTCTCCAGCGCCTGTTGCCTCGACCAGCTGGATCTTGAAACCTGGTACCTGTCCACTGCCGTCCTTGCAGGTGAAATAGGCACCTTTGGCGCCAAGTGTGACTATAAGAAGCGGAATGTTGTGTTCCTGCCGCAGTGAATCAGCCTTTCCCAGATCTTTAGAGCCGGTCAGGAATTCGAGTTCGGCAGTATTAATTTTGACTATGTCAGCCCATCTGAGAGTGTCCAGCACTTTCATGCGGCAAGCTTCAGGGGAAGGCCAGAGCCCCAGTCTCACATTCGGGTCGTAAGATACAAGAAGCTTGTGAATATGTGCCAGTTCGACTGCCTGCTGCGTGGCTTCAGAACAGGGGTTGGCTATGAGTGAGATTGAACTGAAGTGCAGCACTGCAGCCTGAGCAAAAAGGTGCGGTTTTAAATCTGCCGGCTCTAGGCGGGCATCAGCACAATCTGTGCGCGAAAAGTCAGCCAATCTGCGGTCGCCTGTCACAGTTGTGACTATATATGCCATCCGTGTCTGCGCGTGGGGATCCATTATGACCCCGCTTATGTCAACACCATCGTCTTTAAGAATATTCCTGAGCCAGTGCCCGAAAGAGTCATCCGAGATGCGCCCGATAAAACCGGTATCGACGCCCAGTCGTGCCAGCCCTACTGCCAGGTTGGCAGGTGCTCCGCCGGCAGCTTTAGTGAAAATCTGGGCTCGATCCAGTTCAGCACCGGGGGTGGTGCATACCCAGTCCACTAGTATCTCTCCTAATGACAGAACAGCTGGCATCATCTCTTGTGCTCCGCGGTTGTCTCGCTCTGGCGCTTGCCGGCGCGAGTGGTGTGGTAACAAAGGCATGATTATATGCCGAGGAATGGTATTTAGGTCTATCGATCAGGGTGTGTGTGAATACATGAGTTCATATATTTTTGGAGATACTACATTGTCTCGTAAGGTTAAAGCAAGAGGGAAAACATCGAGCTTGTCCCTTTTGTCGTTGATTTAGTTGGTGACCCCCTGACCAAGCGGATTAAGCCTGGGTAGGTTTGATCTTGCAAAGGTACAAATCTGTGACAAGGAGGTCACCATGAGTAAATCATCGTCTGGATCTAAGA
>CAILLX010000099.1 GCA_903835185.1 uncultured bacterium
AAACTTGGTTATTGAAGCACCGATTTGCTGGCGCTCAACACCATCAGCTGGTATGAACTCTTCACTATTCACATTATCAATCATCACAGCCTCTTGTCCGGTGGCAAGCGCTGTCAACTGCTTGCCTCCAGCAGAGACCACTGCCGCATTATCTCCTTCTCCAGACAAAACCGTAATTCTGGCATTGCCCTTAGAACGAGTATCAAGAATGGCAATTGTCTTGCCCTTCAGTTTAACGTGGCGATTGGTTGAACCTATCTGAACATCCAAGCCTTGATCGCCAGCTCCTGCCAGTAATCGCCCTTCTGCCAGAACCAGTGTCTTATTCGGTTGCACAGAAAATACCGTCCCTGCCTGCCCTTGCACCTGACAGCCAGGCAATGGAGCGAACTCATATATTGTGCAGGGAGTGGAAGCAATAAAGAATTGCCCAATTCCAACAGCCAGGATTTTTTGAATTGCTGGTGCTGGCGCTGTCGGTATCATTGGCTGCAGCACAGGCGTCTTGTCCGTAGGCAGGGCAGTAAGGCTCGATACTGGTATGGGGTCATGTTGTACTTCATCTGTTGCCCTGTTCTAACTATTTGCGAAACTGCAATGCGCTCAGAGGGAGTAAGTAAAGTGCCGACAGTAATAGTTTTGTTTATCCCAGCTTCCAGGATGGTCACTGGAGCAGTGTGGTGGGTCGCAACGGTAGCATTGTTTGAAGACAAGTCTAGATTAACTGGGTGGGGCGTATTAGTCCGGCTCGACCAGTCTGTCGAGTGATGAGAGGCAGGTTGTACTGGCGCAGTCGCACCAGGGGCTCCAGGAGCCTGCTGAGCGCATGCTGCAAAAGGCATGCACACAGTAGATATAATGAAGAAAAGAGCTACTAATGCGGCTTCCCCCTTCTGGGAGAGCCGCGTGGTATCAAATCCCACTATGCCTCCAATAAGCCAAAATGGCTCATTCTAACGAACGGTAGCAAATTGGCACTCTAATTCAACTATGAGCTTAGTACTGTTAGAAACCACAACTTCAAGAATGAGAAATTCTTGAAATTAAGTCCATAATTTGAAACCGACCAACACCCATGATTCCACAATCTAACATTTCTACATATATATAAACATTCTATATTGTATTTGACATCTCCTGTAACATAACGGGCCCGAATTCATGGGAGCTTGCTCCAATTATTTCAACCTAAGAGGAGAGCCTAAAAAACTGTGTGGACTAAGCTGCTTTGGAACCTGTGTACCACCTTCCAAAAGTCTTTTCGAGCTCACAGTTGAGAACCTTTGCTCTCCAAAAACACAGCACCTCCCGGCACGTTGCTAAACTGTTAGAGGACTTTTGCATCCTTACCATATGGAAATCAATTAGTAAGAAAGGAGTGTTGTGCCCCAAACAGGAGGAACGGGAGCGGCCAAGCTGACTGCTGGTGCTCTGGAGAAAATCGGGCGCTGTCTGGCTCATGTCGTCTTGAACAATCAAGGTGAAGAGATGGTTCTGGGGCAGGCCTGGTTGGCGGCTCCAGGCATGTTGATAACTTGCGGGCATGTAGTCGATCAGTTTGTCTTAGACCCGGGAGCTTTGCATGTCAAGTTTCCTGCTGCCGGACTCAGTTATCCGGTCAGCAAGATTAAGCTGCATCCCAACTTTGTCAGGCAGCCGGACAAGCTGGTTAAGTTTGATCTGGCACTCCTTACAGTCAAGCTCAAGAATCCGCAATCTGGACTAGTGCCGCTTTCTTTTGCTTACGAGCAGGAGCTGAGGAATGATCGCGAATTGACTGCCATTCGTTATCCGGTGCATCTCTCTCATTTGACAGATGCCCCAGAGCCTGTGCTGCAAAGTGGCAAGGTTGTCGGACGTCTCAACAAGCTGGACCAGTTTCACCTCTTGCACGATCTTGCTCTGGCGCCGGGCGATTCAGGCACTGCTCTTTTTGACGGTGCAAGAGTAGTTGCCATTCATTGTGGCGATACAGCATCCCTGCCAGGTTTGAACTTGCCAACTACTGCAATCAGGCTGGCTCTAAGTATAGATGCTGCCAGGGATCTGTCTTTGTCCGAGACAGCTTCAGCTTTGTTGTGCAGCAAGAACAGACAGTTGGTCAGATCAATATTTGCTTTTCTGACCGCGGCGTTTGTTGCCGGTACACTGACTTTGTTAGCCTTGCTGTCTGCTAACCGGCAGCCCTGGGCAGTTGCCCAGCCCTCTGTCGAACCGGTTGATATCCGCTTTAATGAGCCAGTATTAGGTTACAAGGCGAATGAACGGGTGAGCATAGAGCTAAGCCCGCGCAAAGATTGCAATATGTATCTTTTTGATGTCGACGAGCAAAACAGGGTGTTTTGTGCCTTTCCGATGCCTGGTTTCTCACCTTTTATAAAGGGCGGACAGAAGCGTATGGTAAGCAAGTTCGGCAATAATTATCTGACAGCAGGACCTTCCAAAGATAAACTGCACCTGGTCGCCCTAATTACTAACGATCCTCTCGTAAAAGATACTGATTGGTCTAAAGTCAACCCTGCCGGATCTCCACTAACAATGAATGCTGATGCTCTAATGACACGCATTAAGGACTTTGAAAGGCTGGAGCCGGAAAGCATACTACATGTCGAATTAGATGCCCCCCGGGCGTTGTGAGGAATAAACGATGAAATCTTCTCAGGTAAAACTGTTGCTCTGCGGAGTAATGCTTGCTGTGTCGGTCTCTGGGCAGAAAGTGCTGGCAGATGAACAAGCCGGTGCTGGTTTGGCTGCTCCAAAAGAGAGCGAGCCGACTGCCACCCAGAGAAAGAGTTCCACAGATCGTGGTCTTATTTTTAATACAATCAATGTTGGCGTGGGTGCAGGTGCTAGTGGAGCACCAGTCGTACCTGCAGCTGTCAAACCGCCAGTGGCAAAAGCTAAGTCTGCGAGCTCAGTCGCTAATAGTAAGAAGCAGGTCAGGACACCAGCGCTTGCTACGTCAGCAAGCAAGACAGCTGCCAGTGGGACGAGCAAGACAGCTGCTAAAGCTGCTAAGTCTGAGCCTGCTGCGGCTCGGCCGCCAGCATTTGTCGGCAGCCAGTCAGCTGTAACTGTTGCACATCAGGTTGTTACGACAGCATCGCCGGTAGTGAAAGCCTGGCTCAATAAGGCTGGAGACAAACCGACTTACAAGTGTGGTGAAAAACTGGTGGTTAATGTCTCGGCGTCTCAGGACTGTAGCCTGGTTGTCTTTGATTTTGATGGCAAGTCCAGCCTCAAACAGATCTTCCCTAACCAGTATCAGCCGGCAGGGCAGGTTAAAGCTGGCGAGACTGTCTGCATCGGCGGACCGGATAGCCCATTCTCTTATGAAGTCGGTGGTAGTGGTGGTTTGGAAAGGATCTTTGTTTATGCTTATCCTTCTTCTTCTCCTGCCAGCCCGCTTACTGTGGCAATGCTCCAGGTGCCCCGCTCTCCTTTTAGAGCTGCCGAGATGACTCTTGAGCAGTATCGCAAACTGGTCAATCAGTCCAAGGTGTTTTTTGCCCGTGAAGTGACTGTTGTTCCCAAACATGGGTTCCAGCCGGTTGCAGATACTTCTGCGACAGTACCAAACAAAGTTGAGCTCATCTTTCAGGTGCAGTGACAGTTTTGCCTAGACAAGGACAGGAGGACCCGGGAGGGATGCCAAGCGATTAAGAAATTAGCCGGCACACCGAGAGCAGATTTACAATGATGCAGTGAACCTACGCCTTACATGTTGACATCATATTAATTGGTGCAACTAGCTCGGTTCTATCGCCGGTTAAACTCAAGATACAGGTATTTAGCCATGTCTATTAGTAAGAGCGCCTCCAAAGATCAAGATAGTCAGCCAAAGCAAGGCAAGAGCAGTGCAGATAGCAACACAAATGCAGCTCCTGCCAATCAGAACGCTCTTGCTAAGCCGTCTGCCAGCTATAGCCTAACCATCAGGTTGAAGATTACCAATTCCCCTGGAATGCTCGGCAAGATAACTTCGCTAATAGGTGAGGTGGGTGGTGATATAGGAGCAATAGACATTGCTGGTTTTGAGCAGGGTGCTATTCTCCGCGACATTACTGTAGCAGTGCGCGACCTGGTTCATGGCGAAACACTGGTTAAGCGCTTAGAAGAGCTAGAAGCTTGTGAAGTGGTGCATGTCTCAGATCGTACCTTCTTAATGCATCTTGGCGGCAAAATACGTGTAACAAATAAAGTGCCGCTGAATACTCGCGACGATCTCTCCATGGCATACACTCCTGGTGTAGCCCGCATCTGCATGGCTATTCATCAAGAGCCTGAGTCTGTTTATAACCTGACAATCAAGCATAATACAGTTGCTGTCGTTACAGATGGTACTGCAGTGCTCGGGCTGGGCGATATCGGACCGGAGGCAGCTTTACCTGTAATGGAAGGGAAAGCGATGCTCTTTAAAGAATTCGGGAAGATTGATGCTTTCCCAATCTGCTTGTCCACTAAAGATCCTGAAGAGATAATCAAAACAGTGAAATATATTGCCCCTGTATTTGGTGGCATTAATCTGGAGGATATTTCAGCGCCACGCTGCTTTGAGATAGAAAGCAGGCTGAAGCAGGAGCTTGATATACCGGTTTTCCATGACGATCAGCACGGTACTGCAGTAGTAGTGCTTGCTGCCTTGATAAATGCGCTCAAGATAGTCAAGAAGGAGATGCACGAAATTAAGGTGGTCTTGACCGGTGTTGGTGCTGCTGGAGTGGCTTGCTCCAAAATAATGATGTCAGCCGGCGTGAAGAACATCATAGGCTTCGATCGTTCCGGCGCAATCTACAAAGGGCGCGGCGAGCATATGAACTATATGAAGGACTGGTTTGCAGAAAATACTAACTCTGCTTGCTTTTCCGGCAGCTTAGCTGAAGCTCTGCAAGGAGCTGATCTATTCCTCGGCTTGTCCGGACCTGGTACTTTGCAGGCGGAATTCTTGTCGGGAATGGCTCGTGATGCCATTGTCTTTGCCATGGCCAACCCTCAGCCTGAGGTTATGCCTGAAGAAGCGCGCCCCTATGTAAGGATTATGGCTACAGGACGATCTGACTATCCTAATCAGATAAATAACGTGCTCTGCTTTCCTGGACTTTTCCGTGGTGCTCTCGATTGCCGGGCCACAGATATCAATGAAGAGATGAAGTTAGCAGCAGCACATGCTCTGGCTAGCGTTGTGACTGCCGAGGAGCTCAATGAGGATTACATTATCCCTGGCGTATTCAATCCGCTTGTGGCCGATGTAGTGGCGGCAGCCGTCTCCAAAGCTGCTTATGCTACAGGCGTAGCCAGGAAGCATATGAAAGAAGGCGCAAGCTAGCCCAGTGGCGGCTAGCTTGTTTATTTGACCTGCAGCACGCACGCCGATATCATTTTAATATGTACCTGTGCCTTGAGGCACAATTGTTGGCCGGCGAGGAGGTTGATCCGCATGTCCTGGTGGGATAAGGTTCGCAAGCGTCGTGATGAGCGGGCTGACAAAGTTAAAGAGGAAGAACGCCAAGACTATCGCCTCCGTGAAGAGGAGGCGCGCCGCAAGCGTATGGCAGATCTTAATCGCATTCAGCGCCAGCTGCAGGCGCAGAAGCAGTTTGAGCAGCGGGTTGCTGAGCGGAATCTGGAGGATGAGCGCCGCCGAGCCCAATCGGAAGAAAAGCCTTAATCTGTGACCACATAGTCTGGGCAGTAGTCTCAGTTTCTTAGCTTCTCAGCACCTGAGCGCGTATCTTAAAGACAAGTGCCTCAAAGAAATTGTTGGTTCTCCAGAGGAAGTTGGAGTACTTATATAAAATGATTGCGATTTCGGGGTTGTGCGTGCCGCGTGCTGCAGCTGATATGGACCAAGCCTTAAGATACTGTGATCTGGACTGTGTATAATCACCAGCTTTTTCATACAGCCAGGCAAGGTTAAGCAGGTGGCGGGGCAGATCTCCGTTATCTGCTCCGCTCGTCTCCTCCAGCAGCTGCTCTCCAGCTCTATAGGTCTCTGCAGCTTGCTGATAGTTTTTCTGCAATCTGTAAATCTCAGCTAAGTCAATACAAGCTACAGCTGCGCCAGCTGGGAATGGTTGTACCTGTTGGTTGGTCCAGACCCTGATTGTCTGCTCAAGTAATGGGAGAGCCTGTATTACATTACCTTCATTGTAATAACAGTCAGCCAGAGTCATTTTGTACAGAGGTACTTCCGGCTCTTGCGAGTCCAGGTGGTAGCGTGACAAAGCTTGCTGGACCATCGAGCTTGTCCCTTTTGTCGTTGATTTAGTTGGTGACCCCCTGACCAAGCGGATTAAGCCTGGGTAGGTTTGATCTTGCAAAGGTACAAATCTGTGACAAGGAGGTCACCATGAGTAAATCATCGTCTGGATCTAAGA
>CAILLX010000100.1 GCA_903835185.1 uncultured bacterium
AACCCCACCAGTTGATGCTTGCAAGCAAAAAAAGGCCAAAAAGTGCAAAAAGCGACCAGAAGAGGTCGCTTTTTGCACTTGCTAAGATGGGGGTGGTCAGGGCATGTCACAAAAGATCAACGACGCCCTGGACATCCCCTTAGTTTCTGGCGAACAGATCAATTTTCTCTTGCCTGAATCAGCTGCTGAAGTGATCACCTTAGGACAACTGGAGAAGATCCTCCAGCAGCAAAAGAGAGTGCACTCAATGGTGTCAATCTTTGAGCAAGCGGCAGAGGAGATCGCTATGTTGCCATGTTTCATTCCAGGCGTCACACGCTGCGCGAAACTAAAGCGGACATTACTGAACAAGTAGCAGGACCCACGCAAGGCTCTTATGCGAAGAGCCCAGAAGGAGGCAGGAGAGCCACAAAATTTGCCACGGTAGTAACAGCTGGCAAGCAAGGCGTTCTATGAGCCTGTTGCCAGCTGTTACACCATGACAAGATCAAGGGATTTCAGGCAAAGCTACTCTGTCGTCCCATCTCCTGACACTGCAGGCAGAGTGCCAAGGCGTTGCAACAGATGGCGAACGGCGTAGTAATGAACTTCCCAGACATGTTCTCCATAGCCGCCAGCAAACACCATAGCCAGGGGGATATTGCGGTCGAAGAAGTAGTCGATTACAAACTTGTCGCGGCAGCGCAGCTGCGACAGAGACAGGCGCATGAAGCGGGTCCCTGGGAGCTCGTCAAGTTCATACAGATCAGAGCCTGCCAGGAAAATTACCAGCTCAGGCGTAAACCTGGACATAGCCTGGCTGATCGCTTCCTCCAGCTTCTCCTGATAGAGATGAGCTTCAGTTTTATAGATGGCAACATCAAGGTCACTCTTTGACTTCTTAGATGGCCAGCCTTCCGCCGAATGGAGAGAGACTGTGAAGACATCAGGGTCTTGCCCAAAAATGACAGCAGTACCGTCACCCTGGTGAAAATCAAGATCGACAGTCAGTACTTTGCGGCACAGCTGCTCGCTCTGGAGCTTGCGGATGGCGATAGCCACATCATGGATCGCACAGAAGCCTCTCCCTTCTCCCGGAAATGCATGGTGAAAGCCACCGCCAAGACTGGCTGCCAGACGATGAGTCAAAGCTAGTTTAGTTGCCAGATAAGTCCCGCCGGACTTGAGGACAACATCGTCCCACATCCCTGTAAGCGGGCACCTGGCAGTCTCCGGAGAGTAGTCGTCGTCGCTCAGTTCAAAAAGATCCTCCCATACAGAAACATCCTCCCTGAGGCTATCCAGATACTCAGGAGTATGGACAAGGAGAGCATCAGTTGCGGTAATCGGAGGAGGCTCAGTGACAGTGATTGTCTGCGCAAACTCTTCAGTAAGGCGCCTGAGCACTCGCTCGCCTCTATTGAGTGCAAACGGTCGCCTCATTCCGAACTTGGGCAGGTCAGTTATGTAACGCGGAGAATAAACAAGCGGAAAATATACGAGCAAGAGGAACCCTCCTTCTGTCCTGACACAATACAGGAAGCAAGTACATACCCACCATGGTGCATGCAGCTCCTGCTCTCGCAGGAAGCCGCCTGTCATACTCGGCTGCCTGCACCACCAGTTGGCGATACAGGCAGCCGACAGAAGCAATCTTTTGTTTAGATAGCTTGCAGCTGGTCAGGCATCTTCACCTTTTGTCGACATGTGCTTTTCCCCCTTTCAGCTTCTTGACAGCATCCAATTAAGGAGCTGCCCCTGGTTGAAATCGTCACAGCCGAGAGCAGTAGACAATGGTAGGATGTAGGGTCAACTGGCCAGCCAGTGCACCTAAGGAGAGCAGGCACAATGTCCGACGAGCCCAGCAGTCGCATAGATAAACCATGGGGTTGTTTTGTCATTCTGGAAGAGACAAAAGCTACCAAGGTAAAGAGCCTGATAGTCAATCCTGGGCATCGGCTCAGCCTGCAAACACACGAGCACCGCGACGAGCACTGGGTGATTGTCCGTGGCGTAGCAAGAGTAACTTTAGGCGACGTCACCACAGACTATCACTACGGGGATCATGTCTATGTCAGGCGCGGCACCAGACATCGCATCGCCTGCACCGGTCCGGAGCCTGTGGAAATCATCGAGATACAGACCGGAAACTCATTCCACGAAGAAGATATCGTGCGTTACTCGGATGATTATCACCGCGCTGACAAGGTTGTCTAGCTACTAGCTTCAAACTGCCGCCTGGCGGTAAGAAACATAAGACCAGCTTTCACGCATGAGCTGTCGTCATTATGTTCTCGTATGGATTGGGATTGGGCTTGAGCTGGAATCTCAGTCTAAGCTGGTAGCCTATTTAAACCTTTGAGCAAAAAAGATATTGTCATGTATGAACCATAACGTGTGAACAGTTGAATTATCAATGAGCTGCTTAACGCTGCCGTTCGCAACTCAGGAAGCCGTTGGAATAGAAGCATGACAAATCTCAAGCACATCTAATTTTTAGTCAGAGTGCTAGATTAATCCATTCTCAAATAGTGCTGTTCTATGGAAGCAACGTGGACTCGCGGTGTCGCATCTAAATCGATTAATCCTGCTCATGCGTCAGTAGATTGGGCGGCTGTAGGGGCGTGCATAGATCGGGCGGGACTCAGTAGATTGGGCGGCTGTAGGGGCGGCTCGAGAGCCGCCCCTACAGCCTGTATGTCCCCCCTCGCAGAGGTTAGCGCAAGCCGATCAGTCAAATTTCAATAAGCTCTCATGATTAGCTCTAGTTTAGACAAGCCAACCGTAGCGCAGCAACACTAGATGTCAAACCAGCAAAGTTGGGGTCAATTGCTCTTTAACAGGCGTTACTATCTTGCCAAGCATACCCCTTGCTCTATAAGTTGGAAGCCTGTTTTGTTTTTTGTTTGCATTACATTAGGTCGCCATTGAGTAATTACTAACTTACATCACAAACTATTTTTGCTTCAGGCTCTCAACTTTGTTGCCCACGAGCTTATGAAGAAAGCGTTATTAACGTTTTCATCCGTCCTGGCAACATAGAAAAGCACCTGAGCTAAAGGCTCAACTAATTCACATCCTCCTGCCCCAGAGCACGGACCCGTTCAAGCAGGTTCGCTCTTGTTCATAGAAAAAGAAGCTGCAGCACAACACACCAACCCTTGTCTGACCGGAGTCACAGCCGCAAATAGACATTGTGGCTGCCGTGCGCCCGGACATGTTTCACGATTGGAGGCTAACATGAAAGGCAACCTTGCTGAGCATGCTGTTTATTGCAGTCACTGCAGGCAGTGGCAGTCTTCTCTCTCGGGGCAACGTGCTCCGTTTACTCTGCCCGGTACGGTACGGCGCTACGCGCCTGACATGCCGGTTCGCATCCACCACTTGAAGCTGGTGCTCACAGTACATCCCGAGCAACGTACTTTGTCGGGAGTGTGCCATACCACCTTCGAACCTCTAGCGCAGGAAATCTCGGAGCTCTTCTTTGCTGCTCAAGGCCTCGTCATCGAGCGCGTTTCGGTAGCCGGTGCTGCCGACAATCTGTCATTCGAGAAGTCGGACAGCGGCTTTACAGTTGCGCTTCCTCAAGCACTCAAGCGCGGGGAGAAACTCGAGCTGGCAGTCGCCTACAAGACAGACAACCCGAGAGCAGGCATCTACTTCACCGGTCCAACCGCCTTCTATCCAACCAAGCCGTGGCAGGTCTGGACACAAGGCGAGGACGATGACTCGCACTTCTGGTACCCGGTGGCAGTGGCTGATCACCCTGGTCACAAGATGACTACAGAGGTTGTAGTTACAGTACCAAAAGGATATCTGGCCCTGTCAAACGGTGCACTAGTCGCCAAGCAGGATGATGATGAAGCAGAAGTCACCACCTATCAATGGCTCCACGACAAACCGCACTCCCCCTACCTGGTCACTCTCGTTGTCGGCAAGTTCGAAAAGCTAACTGAGTCCTACAAGGGGCTGCCGGTCGAGATTTATTTCGACAAGCAGTATTCTCAGCAGGCAAAGCTTTACTTCAAAGGAACAGCTGACCTGGTAGCTCTCTACTCACGCCTGTATGGCTACGAATATCCGTGGCCTGGCAAGTATGCGCAGGTCATGGTGCAGGATTTCCTCTTCGGTGGTATGGAGAATACAAGCATAAGCACAATGACAGCAGGGATTCTTGCCGATCCCGATGCCTTTGACGAATACCGCTGGGCATCGCTGCGGCTGAATGCACACGAGCTCTGTCACATGTGGCATGGCGATCTCATCACATGCCTGCACTGGCCGGACGCCTGGCTGCACGAAGGTGCTGCCACCTACGGCGAAGTGGAAGCAGTCGAGCACGTCCTCGGACGCCTCGAAATGTCCTATTATGTCAAAGTGCTTGCCGATCTCTACTTTGCTGAAGATGCTCGCTACCGGCGCCCGATTGTCACCGACCTGTACAAAGAGCCGATGGACCTGTTTGACCGCCACCTCTATCAGAAGGGTGCCCTGGTCAGGCACATGATCCGCTATCTCCTCGGCGATGCCGACTACTACGAATCGGTCAGAGTCTTCCTCAAAGACAACGCCTTCAAGTCGGTCGAGACTGCCGATTTCATCAAGGCGATTGAAAAGGCGACCGGGCGCAACCTGCGGCAGTTCTTTGACCAGTGGGTGTTCGGCGCCGGCTTTCCTGAGTACAAAGTCTCACTCAAATGGGACGAACAGAACAAAGTTGCCACAGTCAAAGCGTTGCAAACGCAGAAGCTGGAAGGTGAAACAGGATTGTTCACCATGCCTATCCTGTTCAGCTTCACAATGGCTGATGGCACCACCTGCAATCGCACTATCACTATAGCCGACCAGAACACAACGATCTCCTTCCCATTGCCCGGTAAGCCGGTTATGTTCGCCTTCGATCCGGACAACTGGGTACTTAAGAAGTTAGATCTCACAGGAGTGCCGAAGAGCATGCTAGTACATCAACTGCACAACGATCCCAGAGTAATTGGGCGAGTTTATGCGGCGCAGACATTGGCAACTCTCGGAGGGTCCGATTCTGTTGCCGAGCTGGAAGCCGAACTTAGCTCCAACTGTTTCTGGGCCGTCGCAGTTGAAGCGGCCAAGGCACTAGGAGAGATCGGCGCTCCGGCTGCCTGCAAGGTGCTCATGAGTGCAACTTCTGCCGAACACCCAAAAGTGCGGCGTGCCGTGGTGACCGCACTGGGCAACTTCAAGGACGAAGAGGCAGCTCAGACACTGTCCGATATCATCTGCGGTGGCACAGAGAAGAGCATCTTTGTGCTGTCCGAGGCAGCTCATGCGCTAGGCAAGACGAAGTCCAGCAAGGCATTTCCTGCTCTTGCTCAGGCTCTTCAAATCGACTCCTGGCTGGAGACAGTCAAAGTCGGCGCTCTCAATGGTCTCTCTGAGATTGGCGACGAGCGTTCTGCCGAGCTTGTGATCGAGTACTCTGCAGCCGGAAAGCCGTTAAATTCTCGCCCAGCAGCCATTACGGCTCTCGGCAAGCTGGCTGCTACCACTCCGCAAGCGCTTGCAATTCTCCACGACCTGGCAGGATCGGAAGAAGCATCTCAGTTCACTCTTCTTCGCTCCGTGATCGACGCTCTTGGTGAAGCGAAGAACCCTGAATCCAGATTGGTGCTCGATAAGCTCCTCCAGGGAGCAGCTGACGGCAGGATTAAGCGGTCAGCTGCGCTGGCCCTCACCAAACTGGAACGCACATCTAGCAGCCACCAGCAGTGGCTAAGGACTTACGCTGGCGCACAAGGTGGCGGAGCTAGAAGGTAGAGAGCAAGCAAGACCGCAACTGTACAACAGCTCGTTAAGCTCAGGCAGCAGATACACCAACGATTATTAACAGGCGGGGCACCAACACTGATGCCCCGCCTGTTCTATTTCAGAAAGCCGAATTGCCTACAAGCAGATCTGGCAAGCACATGCACAAGAGGGCCTCAGAAATGGTGCCCTCTTAATCTGCAGTCGCACCAACATCCGAGACACAAAGCTGGCTCGCATTGCTGGAAGCAAACGTTTCAAGCAAAAGGAGCGCACCATGATTAGTCACGGAGGACCCTACAGCTACCCCAAAGCCAGCCGATGCAACCAGGTCGATGATTATCATGGGGTTACAGTCGCCGACCCGTTCCGCTGGCTTGAAGACCCGACCTCAAACCAGACCACTGCCTGGATCAGTGCTCAGAACGCATTCGCGCAGCGTTATCTGTCGGGCATTCCCGGTCATGACGCCATAGCCGACAGATTGAAAGAGCTGATCGACTACCCAAGACGCGGACTACCCTGGCGTCAGGGCAGGCGCTACTTCTATTACGCCAACTCAGGAATGCAGAATCAGCACATCCTGTACACTGCCAGCAGCCCTAACGGGCACAACGCACGTGCCGTCATAGATCTCAACAGTTTATCCACTGACGGCACTGTTGCCATGTCCGCCATAGCGATTAGCTGGGACGGCAACACTCTTGCTTATGCGCTATCGTCCTGTGGCTCCGACTGGCAGGAATGGCACATACGCAACATTGAGACCGGCGAAGACATGCCGGAGACGCTCAAGTGGTGCAAGGTTTCGCAAGCGTGCTGGGACGCCAGCGGCAAGGGGTTTTACTACTACCGTTACGACGAACCTGCACAGGATGGGTCCGGCACCAGCATCAACATCAACGAAAAACTCTATTATCACCTGCTCGGCACACAGCAAAAAGAAGACATCCTTGCGTACGAACGTCCGGATCACAAAGACTGGAGCTTCCAGTGCAAAGTCACCGGGGACGGTGCTTACCTGGTCATTACCACCTGGTCAGGAACCGGCGAAGGCAACCACATCTTTCTCCAGGAGTTGCAGACGCCGGACAAACCAATCACTGAGCTGTTGGGCGACGAGGGCGCCAGTTACACCTTTCTCGGCAGCTTCGGATGTCTCTTCTGGTTCCAAACCACACTCAACGCTCCTCGCGGGCGAGTTATTTCAGTCGACAGGAGCAAGCCTGTTGCCGATCACAGACGGTGTATCGATGTCATTCCCGAGTGTAAGCACTCAATGGAGAGTGTTGACTTGCTTGATCACAAGTTTGTGGTCCGCTACTTGCAAGACGCTCACAGCAAGGTGAAAATCTTCAACACTAAAGGAAGATTTGTGCAGGAGATCAAGCTGCCTGGCAGAGGGAGTGTGGCAGGTTTCACCGGCGGGGAACGGTCACAGATAGGCTACTACGTATTCGAAAGTTACACCACTCCCCGCACTATCTACCGCTACAACATACGCACCAATGAAAGCAAGCTGCTTTTTGCTCCAGCAGTAACTTTCAGCCCGGCTGACTACTCAACCAAGCAGGTGTTTTACCGGAGCAAAGACGGCACAATAATCCCGATGTTCATCTCTTACCGCAAGGGGCTGAAGCTGGACGGCAACAACCCTACTTACCTTTATGGCTACGGCGGTTTCTTCCACAGCCTGACACCTGACTTCTCCACCTCCACAATAGCCTGGATGGAGCTGGGCGGCATCTATGCAATAGCCAATCTGCGCGGAGGCGGTGAATATGGCGCTGATTGGTATGCAGCAGGGACAGGGCTCCAGAAACAGAACGTTTTCGATGACTTCATAGCTGCTGCCGATTGGCTGATCGACAAAAAGTACACCTCCACTGCCAAGCTGGCGATAGGAGGCGCAAGCAACGGCGGTTTGCTGGTCGGCGCCTGCCTAACGCAGCGGCCCGAACTGTTCGGCTGTGCCGTACCGGAAGTGGGAGTCTTGGACATGCTGCGCTACCACCTCTTCACGATAGGCTGGTCCTGGAAGGGGGACTACGGCTCATCAGACGATGCGGAGGAGTTTGCAGCACTGCTGGCATACTCACCGCTCCACAACATCAAGGAAGGCGTCTCCTATCCGCCTACCCTTGTTCTCACCGCTCTCCATGACGATCGCGTTGTCCCGGCCCACAGTTTCAAATTCACTGCCGCTCTGCAAGCTGCTCAAGCAGGCAGCGCCCCAGTTGTCATCCGGATTGAGGACAACGCCGGACATGGCGCAGGAAAGCCTACTGCCAGACTGATTGAAGAAGACGCAGACAGATGGGCATTCATTCTCAACGCTCTGGACGCTCTGCCTGCAACTTTAAAGTCAGAGAAGAAAGCCTGACATTGCCCGTGCCTGCAACCAGTTCAACATCTGCCGTCTGCTGAGCCGCCGGTCTGCAAACCCGTGGCTCAGCACATCTGTCTAACAGAGGTAACTTAAATGAGCACATACCCGGTAGAAATCACAGCAGCAGTGCGCTCGTTACTGGCGATGGTTTCAGACGCCGCCCGTACCGAAACACCCGGACTTCCTTTCCCATCGCAGCTTCTCAAAGAGAAGTTTCAATGGGCAAAGAGCAGTATCGCCTGCATCAGCGACTACTATCTGCCGATAGCATACGACCTCTTCCACGCCTTCTATCGCTACCTTCCGGACGGACCCTGGCCGGAAGCCGGTGTTCAGCAGATTGACTGTCCTAACTCGCCGGCATTGCTGGCAGATTTTATCGACGAGCTGCTCGACGACCTCAAACGCAGCGTGCGTGCCAAACTGATGGCGTGTGCATGGGAATCCGGTTTTTACCCGGGCGGACACACCAACATGGAAATTGCCATCCAGCTCGCAGCACTCGAGAAAGAACAGGCGCACGTGGAGCGGGGGGTTGTCCTCTTCAACACAACGACAACACATTCGGAGCGAGCGCTCACAGAGCTGCGCAACCGGCACAAACGACTTGCATCCAGGCTGAAACGGAGATGGTACTGAAACGAGTGCCGTGCGTCGTATTTGAAACCCACAACAACCACCAGGCAGCAACGTTGTTTGCAGAGGCTCCACCCAGCAGTTTCTGCAGACTTGTTGCCCTACTGCCGGTCGCGAACGCTTTCTGCCGGCTGCTAACTATCACAGTTGTGCCAGCGGGCGTTCATTAGGGTTTTTACGTGTACAAAAAGAGATATTTTCGCGAGCTCTCAATACCCCTTTATACCACCCGACAATGCCTTGTTTTCCGCGTCCAGATGTCTTTTTCAAAGAGAGATGAATGACTTAAACGTCTTAGACGCTAGCTCAACTCTTACTTGTGTTAGCTGTAGTTAAACACCTATGGTGGACTTATCTCTATATAAACCCACCTCAAACTTGGAACTCGAAGCACAAACCAGCAGCCCGCATCCATTCCGAACCCTTAATTACCGAACCGGTCAGATGGTGTTTCTGGTCTCTGATAGTGCAAGAGCTCAAGCAGTTGTGGGATCAAGGAGGTGCATTATGTTCACGGAGAGCCAGATGGCACTCATCACCTCTACGGCACAAGAGTGCCATGACCAACACAACAACGAAATGTCTGTTTCGGAGAAGCTCTCCGCGAACCAGAACTTCACTGCTGCCCACCTGTCCATCCTGAACTACCTCGCACAAGAGTGTGCTGCCCAGCAGAGCGGACCACTCTCGGTATACTGGATGGCAACCGGATACAACCTGCTCCATTCCATCCACCTGTCCGGACGACCGCTCACAGTCGAAGACCTTCTCGAACTCGGTGTCCTGATTGAACCGGACAAGAACGCCAACGGCACCCGCCGCATACCTGTCTACTTTGACAGAACCGGGACTACTCTGCCGTGGGAGAACATAGACGAGCAGCTGCCCAAGCTTGTCGAATCTCAGGACCAACTCTACCCGCTCGAGTTTCACTGGTATTTCGAGCGCAACATCCACCCGTTTGCAGACGGTAATGGCAGGGTGGGCTCACTGCTCTTCAACTTCTTCAACAAGACGCTCGGCACTCCGCTCACTGAGCGCGAGTTTGCTACACATCATGAATGAGGAGGCAACAACAATGGAAGTTACCCACGGAGAGCAAAACCTCAGTGACGAAGCCCGGAAGGAGCTGCAAGAGCTGCGCTCCTCCAGCGACGAGCGCGACACCTATCTGTCCAATCTGGCAGAAATGTCCGTCACCGGCAACACTGCAGGTTCCGACCTGACACCGACGGACGTGCACGGGTTCCTCAAGGATGCGGGCAAGCCGAACCTCGCACAACACATCCTCAACCTGCCCGAGCCCGAGACCTGGACGGGCTTGCAGAACAAGAGCTTCGCAATCGCGCTCGGGCTGATGGCACTCTAGGACATCTTCAGGGAAGCACAGAAAGCAGATGGAAGGAGCAGAAACCAAATGAATACGCACGGAAATACGTTCAGAAGGTATCGCCTGAACACTCACCTGCCCATGCTGGGAGGGCGCCTGTTGCAGCACATCGATGAAGCCCACGCACGTCACCGGCTCATGCGCAAAGCAAAGTCACTGGCCAGCCAGATCATCGACAACTACCGGTTCACTACGACCGACCGCATCCTCACCCGCTGGGGAGAGGAAGTCAACCCACTGTTCCCGTCTGCTGCCGAACTGGCAAAGCGGCATGGCGACATCATTGCCATCGCAGCCGCTCTCGAGGCAGGGTTACTCAACCCGACCTCCTTCAGTAAGGCAGTGAATGACGGGCTCAACCTGGATACCTTCTCACATGCGCTGAACTTCCGGCTCAACGCGCAGTCCTTTTCCGAGGCGCAGAACGACAGCAACCAGAAGGTCTTCTGCGCCGAGGCGAAGAGCTTCGAGCTCGACGTGCAGTCCTTCTCCAGGGCTGTTGAGAACGGCTTCGACGCCAGCTACATGAGTGAGATGGTACAGGATTTCGGCGAGGTCAGCTCCAGTCCCGTCGCCGAGGTCAACATGGCGTTGGCGCTTTTCAACGAGGCCGTCACCGAAACCCGCAAGCAACCCAATCCGTCCAAGCGCGTCGTGAAGAGTCTCTGCGTGCAAGCGTAGAGGCACAAGCAGCAGCGCCAAACCGACAATAACCGTCAGGACACAACCTCTCATAACCTCAAGCATCCGGACGCAAACTCACACAGCGAGCAGTGAGCTTGCCACCAGCACATGTTGTAATAGCTCCCGTCAGGCTAAGTTCACCTGGTCACCCGCCCCGTGTCGAAGAAAGGAGAACGGGCAACATGAACAACAAAGGAGTCTTGTTGATGCTCCAGCATATCGTCAGAACCATGCCAACAATGGAAGAGGTGAGGGAGGAGCAGTTCTGGCAGAACCGCCAAGCAGAAGTGCCTGCACAGAGAGCAGCAGGGATAGAGCAGGAGGCTCTGAGCCTCCAGGCAATCCCACTGTACGCCCATAGTAACTACCACAGGTACAGGCATCTGTACAACGTTGCCTAACAGTCGCGCTCAGCGACCGTCGCGCAGCTAGAAGGGCAAACCAGAAGGAAGAAGACCAGTGAGCACCACAGACGGTGTTTCGCAGGTCTTCTTCTTTTGATTTAGTTGCTATAACATATAATATCTCCAACTGCAAAAAAATGAAACAAACACAACAAAGGGCACCGGGGAAGCCGGCTTTGAGATGCCAGCTTCCCCAGACCAAATGTTGCGCAACAGAGCCACTATGATTGCTCCTCCGCCAGATCAAAGTTGCCGAACGACTAGCAGAACAGCAGTCCAATCAGGATCTTGTTATTCTCAAGGACTCCGGTTACTTCTCCCCTGGGATGAACGGCTCGGGCGGTGTTGTGACGCGGTAGACCTGACCGCGAATCTTCAGCTCACGCAGACCGCGCAAGTTGATACTGCGATAGGTCCCCAGCAGAGACTTCACAGGATCAGCCAGCAACTCACGTTCCTTGACAAGCTTGTTCTCCAGGAAAACGTACTCGTCAGAGCTGGCTGCCGCAGCAAGCTGAGCTTCCAGCTTGGCGATGCGGCGATTGATTTCACCGCTGAGCGCTTCCCTGGGATTCGTGAGCTTAAGGCTTTCCTGAGCAAACTTCTCATTGAGCTGAGCAACCTTGCTGGCAGCCTGCTCGGAGGCAACCCTGGCGTTCTTCAGCGCCGTATTGGCACTACGAAGAGTCTTCCGGCGGGGACCTTCGCACGCCTGTCTCGCCTTAGGCGTACCGAAGGACTTGTGCTCGAACTCGTGCAGTGCAGCCTCGGCTTCGCCCTGCACCAGTTGCGCATCCTTCAGCGCGCCGCTCGCCTGCTCCGCTGTCATTGTGGCAATAGCAATCTGCACTGTGAGCTCAGAGATGCGATCGAGTGCCTCCTGCCTGTATCGCTTCAGAGCGCTCTTGCGCGTGCACATCTCATACACGCCAATCAGGTCTCTCTCACGCTTCTGTTCACGATCGTGCTCGCGCTCACTGGAGCCGGTCCTCCCGCCCTTGAGGTGCTGTGTTACACGAAAACGAACCACCTTCCTGCATGCGTGCGGCAGAGAATTGCCATCGCCACGAGCATTGAAGAAAATGCTAAAGATGAGTCCAAGCAATTGCTCGCGCATATCCTCCAGCATCTGGATCGCTTCGTCCCGGGTCTTTTCGATTGGAGGGACAACAGTCTTTTGTGTGGCTTTTTTACTGCTCGACATGGTGTTGTTCCTTTCCTGTTCAAATCAATCTGTCCAGAGGCGGAGGCTCCTCCTCTGGGGAAATCAGCAAACAAGTAAGTAAGTGGTCGAATGCAAGCCTGCAGTGCAGGTGTGCATTCAGGTTGACCTGACAGTCAAATGAGTACAACAGTTCGAACACCCAGGCGGTCTGTCCCGTTTGACAGAAGCTATCCTCCTCTAACGGTTCATCCAGATGTTCTGTCTGCCTTTATTCAGTGCAATATGCTTCTGTTGGGCTGTGTTGTTCAGACTTTTTCGGGTGCGTTATAAAGTGTTTTATCTCTGCAGATGGCTGAAAATGGGCAACAGAGACACCTTATAATCAATGCAACAGTAATAACAAACAAGTTTGAAAAAACATTACATTACTACTGGCATAATCAGCCAGATTCGCGTGCTCAAAATCAGCACCAGGCGAACTTATTGAGCAGGCGCAACAAATTGTGTGTCCTGCTCAAACTGTTCATTAGCAATCTTTATAGTCCGACTGCCAAGAGAATAGCTGGAAGAATACTGGGGTCTCGCAGCGCTAGCGCAGCTAGGCGAAGGCGCCGAAACTGCACTGCTAGTAGCATAGATTGTTGCCCGAACAACACATGAGACTCTGCCAACCTTCCCAATCTAAAGAAACAGACCGGAGCGATGTGGGCTACGATATATCACTAGTGTACATGCCTGCTTTGTCAAAACCTTTTGCATTATGACTACTTCAGTGAACAGCCGAGCCAGCAACAGAAAAGAATTTCAGCAGAAGCTGAAGGGCTTGAGCCTTACGCCAGGCTCAAAAGTTGGTGTTCTTCTTCTTCACGGCTTAACTGGCATGCCAAACGAAATGCGCTCAATCGCTAAGGCTCTGGAGTCCATAGGATGCGTTGTGTCCGTCCCTCTGCTTCCCGGACATGGTGGAACACATGAAGAGCTGCTCGACACGGGGTGGAAAGATTGGACTGCAGGAGCCCGGCAAGCTCTTAACGAACTCGACAAAAAAGTAGATCAACTCTTTATTGGCGGCTTGTCTATGGGCGCGCTCATGCCTGTTCTCTTAGCGACAGAAAATCCTAAAGTGTGCGGCATAGTAGCTCTTTCGCCAACTATTAAGTACGACAGCACAAGCTCAGCCAATCCGTTCAAGTGCCTCCTTCCTCTTGTGGATCTTCTGCCTTTTCTGGGGAGAATCTGCTACTGGACTGAAGAACCGCCGTATGGGGTGAAAGACGAAAGACTGCAAAAAATAATCACTAAGGAGCTGGAAGCAGCCAAGCGTGGAGAGAAGACAGGCTTTGGTCAGTATAGAACTTACGCCGGCTCGCTGCGCCAGTTGCAACACCTGGTGGGACAAGTGAAGAAGCAAGCACACAAAGTGAGCTGCCCTGTCCTTATCATGCACAGCCGAGAAGATACCATAACGAGTGTGGCAAACCCGGAGAAGTTTTACAGTTGGTTAGGTTGCACTGATAAAGAGATTATCTATCTGACAGGCTGCGACCATGTGCTACCGCTCGATCTAAAGAGAGACGAGGTTGCCTACCATTTTGCCTCATTCGTTTGCCGCGTGTCTGCAGCAGTTGCGGCTCGCTGACACTCACCGCGCCGCAATGCCTCTTGCTTGCATGACCAGCTCGGTGCGCAAGCCGTTCAAGTTCTTCTCCAGCCCAACCGGATAAATGTGCGCATTGATCAAACGTTTGATCCCTGAGTGGAAGCAAGCCAGTTGGCTGCGTACATGCTCTTTAATCTCAGCGGCAGGAGCAGATGCATAAACCGGCTTGCCCCCACGGAAAACAGGCACCAGGAGGTCTGTGTATGTTGTCCCTTCAAGTATTGTCTTGCGCCGGGTGAAGTCCATAGGATCTACCATTACACAGGTTCCCTGCGGCAGCATGAACTCGTCATAAATCATGTCACCAATGTATTCACCCTGTGCTTGAAACCGGCGCACCTGGTTGACTCCAGGTGTTGAAATCTTAGCTGCCTGTTCCGAAATCTTGACACAATAACGCCACTTTTCTCCAGGATTGCGCACGGCAGTCAGCTTGTACACTCCGCCTAAAGCAGGTTGACCATTGCCGGTCACCAGGCTGGTGCCAACTCCGAATGCATCAATAGCGGCACCCTGCTGGTTCAAACTGTTGATGATATGCTCATCCAGTTCATTGCTTGCTAGAATAATCGACTTGTTGAAGCCGGCAGCATCAAGCATTTTGCGTGCCTCGATACTTAGATACGCCAGATCGCCAGAATCGAGTCTGATGCCGAGAAGGTCATGTCCACTACTGCGCAACCGCTTGCCAACTTCAATAGCATTCCTGACCCCGGCAAAAGTGTCGTAAGTGTCGACCAGGAAAAGACTGTTGTTGGGCATTGCACGTGCATAAGCATCAAAAGACTCCAGCTCGCTGTCAAAAGACATCGCCCAGCTGTGTGCATGAGTACCTTTGACCGGGATATTGAAAAGCTGTCCGGCAAGCACATTTGCTGTGGCATCGCAGCCACCTATATAAGAAGCCCAGCTGGCTGCAAGTGCACCATCGATACCTTGAGCACGACGCAAGCCAAACTCAATGACCTGCCGCTCTCCAGCTACCAGCCTGATACGAGCCGCTTTTGTAGCGATGAGAGTCTGAAAGTTGATGATATTGAGCAGAGCACCTTCAATAATCTGAGCCTGCACAATCGGACCCTGCACCCGCACCATAGGCTCCTGAGGAAACACGACAGTTCCCTCAGGTATGGCATCAATATCGCATGAGAAGGTCAGATTTTTCAGGTAAGTGAGAAACTCTGCTTCAAACAGCGGCTTACCGTCACTGCCACACAGATCTGACAGGTATGCCAGATCTTCATCACAAAAATGGAACCGGTTCAAATAATCAATGAGATGACCAAGCCCGCAGGCTATGGCAAAACCGCCTTCAAAAGGATTCTTGCGGAAAAAGAGATTGAAGACTGCTTCTTTATTGTCTGTGCCTGACTTCCAGTGACCATAAGCCATTGTAAGCTCATAAAGATCTGTGAGCAGGGCGAGAGAGTGTCCGTAGATCTTGGTTAACGGTTGGTGCATAACGGCTTGACATCGACAGGGTCCAATTCAGCAAGTGTACGGGATCGCAGCTGTTTTTGGCTGATGTTTCTCAGTCCAAGCTTGCCCCTGGCACAACAAGCAGACTGTCTTCCAACATGAGAGACTCCGCTAGCTCCGCAATGATCAAGTAAAAGCTAAACATCTGAAGAATGCACAGTCTATGGCCAAGATTAGGGGTAATACGAAGAAATAGATCTTGTATGAACCAATTTGGACTGGCTAAGGTAAGAAATATACCTTTTCTTTTACTTTTCTTCGGAGCCCCCTAACCAATAACCAGTTGATGAACATCATCCAGAACCTGTGGTTTTTAAGCCATCCGGAGTTGCTACGAGAGAAGAAGACAGATAGAAAGGAGCCTATCTAATGTCAAGCAGCAAAACGGTAAACCCGAACACACTGAGTAACATGCCCGGCTACCTGCAATCCCTGTTCTCCCAACTCACAACCAGGTTGAATCTCACCGAAGCGCAGGAAACGCCTGTCGAGAGCCGGAAGGTCAACTACGGAGGGTCCTCCGGAGACGACTTCGAGCACCTCGACGACGTGGTCACGTCCGTGTCCTTCAGCTCTGGTCCAATCGACGTGCAGTTCGCCGTCACCAACCGCGGAATCGCCGCCGCCGACGACCCTGACCCCAGCATTGGTCGGCGATACTCGCTGTCCAGAGTCATGAATGATCTCAACCTCAAGACCATCCACGCGAACATCCACTTCGCCGCCCAAGAGCTCACCGCTGCGGGCTTCCGGGTCACTGCAGTGAGCGCCGACACATACAAGTATCATCTCCACTTCACGCGGGGCGTGAGCAGCAGCGGAAGCGCCTGCACCGGCATCACGGCCACGATCTCCTGGTAGTCCGCTACCCAACGAGCAAGCAGCAGCACAGCTAACAACAGTGCCTGCTGCAACGGCACATCTGAGCGCAAAGCGCTGGCACGGCAACCGCAAGACTGACCGTGCCAGCGACTTTGCACCATTTCTGCTTCCAGTGCCCGGATTTTTGCACGCCTGACTTCAACCCTGCCATGCCTGTTCGCAGCGACAGTTTTCTAGAGAACTGACAACTGCGAACTCAAACCAAAGAAAGGTGGTGCCATATGAAAACAAAGGATAATGCCCAATTCGGCAATCCCCTGCTGGAAGAATTCCAGAAACATCACGACAAGTGCGGGCGCTGGGAGTATCTGCAGTCAGAAGAAAGTAGCAAACAGTATGCCTGGTCGGTGCCTACCCCTGAAGCACTGTCCCAGGTGGCAGCAGGCGAACGCCTGATCGAAATCGGTTGCGGCACGGGCTACTGGGGTCGCCTCTGGCGCGACAGGGGAATCGACTGCCTTCTCTACGACATCAACCCGCCACAGGAAGGGAGCACCAACAAGTCTCATCCAAACACGGAGTGCTGGACCGAAGTGCTTCCCGGAGATGAGACCAAGCTGGCTGAACATGCAGACCGCACCCTGGTCCTGATGTGGCCGTTCGATGGAGTGGCGACACGAAGCCTCGACTTCTACCAGGGGAACAGACTCATTTACGTGGGTCAACCCAACGGTGGGCATCATGGGCGGACCGGTGGCGAGGAGTTCGAGAGCCGACTGAAATCCGGGGGATGGATACTGGTCAAAACGCTTGAACTTCCGCACTGGGTCGGGCGAACTGATCGGATGTACGTGTATGAGCGGAAGAACTCCTGAGATCCCAGTGGATTAGCAGTTCACCACTACACCGAAGACGTCCATAATTCTCCTGCTTGCGTGAGCAGGCTTGCCAACTGCTGTGCGCGATGCATTGGTTCCTGGAAGAGAGGGGATTGCGCGCAATGCGCAATCCCCTGCTCCCAGCCATTTCCATCGTTTTGCCTATCAATTATTCCTGCTTACTTTTCGGGGTGTTCTCACTATTGCATATCATACCTATTCGACTTAAAGTGAGTTTCATTTATCCGAATTGCAGCCGCGATGGAGCCAGCATTAAATAGCGGAGGGCTGTGAACACGTGTGTTCATTGCAGCTTTTGCCCGCTACTAAAGGAGCCTGACTAACAGATGCGGCGTGATCAACTCCTTTAGTAGCGAGCGGTTCGCGTAGAGATAGCGCTGCAGCGTTCGGCTCACTGCTTGAGTTGCCGATCCACTGGACAGGAGATCCAGATGTACATGTCACGGCACCTGTACCCTCGGCCGTCCGGTCCGTCGTGGTTGGTTGACACCCAGGGTTCCTGTTATTCGGCACAGACGGCATTGTTCCAGAGCCCTTTCTCACCCTTTTCTGGATTGTTTTCGGCATGTTTTGATCAGTTCAATTAGCTGCAGGAGGGAGCGTACTCAGCGCTGACCAGCTGAGCAACTTCCTGTCCGGTCAGTTCGCTTTTGTGTAGAAGAGCTTCAGCAACTCTGGCGATTGCTGACCGATTCTCCACAACGAACTGTTTGGCAACAATGTATGCGTCGTTAATGATCTTGTCTTCATTGCTACTGACACCATGTCTGGTGACCAACATTGTTGCGGCCTGGCGAGCAGGAGTCAGCCTGCTGCCTGCAAAAGTCGGCTGAATTTCACACATCACCTCTTCGGAAGCTGTTCCGGCTAAAACAATGTAGAGCTCTGAAAACAGATCGTCCTCGTCACTCATGAGCTTATCTAGGCTCACCAGGAGCTGGCTTTCGGTGGCGCCCAGCACCTTTGTCCGCGGATAAATGAGCACCTTGACGAGATCCCTGCACTTCGCCAAGCTGAGAATTGCCACAGCAACACCAGCCTCACGAAATGCTATGACCAGCCTCCGATCAGGTGTAACTGGTGCAAATGTCATTTTTGCACTCCTCCTTTTAACTGCACAGATGTCTGTCCCTACTTGTTCAGAGCAGTGATGTCATTGCTCTGAATAGCAGAAACACCTTTGCTATTAAGCATCATCAGGTCCTGCGCCGGCACCAGGGGAAAGCTCGCGCAAGCTTCTTCGCCACCGCTATCATCGTTATTACAAACTCCTTCCCTTAGCATAGCCGCAGCCGCAACTCAGCAGTTTAGCCCAATCTTTTCTCCTGCGCCACTGACTGACTGCCCAAGACAACTAGATCTGCCGTTACTGCTCACGCCGCTCGCGGCTCTCTTGGCGCGGCTCCTGACTACCATCCGGATTTAGATCCAGACAGGACAATCTACACTGCGCTCATTCCACTAGTCACGAAGTGAGAAATCCTTTTCATTGCAGCGCTGAGCAACGAAGATGGTTGCGAGCAGAGCAAGAGAAACAGTGACTGCACAGCAACACGCCACAAGTGGCGGCGCCTCTCCGGGCAGCACCATTCTCGAGAGAATCATGAACGCCCAACAACCTACAACCACCATGGCAAGACGGCCGTGAGTGCGAGAATGGCTCAGGTACTGTTTACCTGCAGATTTCGCCTGGCATCCCTCAGAAAACCGATAAAGCACCAAAGCGTCCGACATCTGACGCCGCACAGATACATAGCCGACTGCCGTACACAGGGCAATCACAGCCAGAACAACTGACAGGACTGTTGCAAACATTGCTGCCTCCACGTCCGTGCAAGTCTGTCGCACGAATACGAGATTTGCGGCAGCGTCCAATGTGTTGGGCGCTGCCGCCATTCCATTCCTGCCTCGCCAGCCTAATGTCCGGCAACCGCAGGATTACTCGAATTGAGAGCTGTCATCGCCACAGTCGGGTTCACAGCCTTATCAAGGTAATAGCCGTAGGCGACGATGTCATCGTAAACCTGCGCTGGCACCAGGTAGCGCCAGGCAGAGTTACCGGCTTTGATCATACGGCGGATTATCGTGGAGGAGACGTCGGAAATGCTGTCAATGTTTGCAACAGCAACGTCTGCTCCACTAAGAATTTTCCGCCACTCCGCCTCCTTGTCAGGGTTAACGCTGGCGAATCGCGGCACAACTATGATGCGCGCCAACTTTTTTATCCCTTCCGCATCATGCCAGCGGCGAAAGTCAGGGACAACATCTTCACCGACGACCAGGTTAAGCCGCCAGGAGTGCTTGCCGTATAAAGCATCATATTGGTCAGTCAGCTCCTGTAGGGTGTCTATTGTGAAAGACGGCTGTCCGGTGCGCAACGCTCGCTCTATCTCGATGGCAGACGCTTCCATCCTGGAGTTGCCAGACACCGCCATGGCGAGATGGCGCATGCGCATAGCACCGGTGAGAACATCAGCTCTACTCTTGTGCGGAGGGATCCCGTTAGGTCCGACAATGAGCTTTTCCAGCCTGAACTGCTCCACAACAGACTGTCCAACGAAAAGATGACGGTTGTGAACCGGGTTAAAAGTTCCTCCCATCCAACCAACCTCCACTAACATGTCCATACTTCTCTTTGTATCCTTCCTGGCTGATCCAGCACCAGCCTGTAGCGTGCTTGGCAGTCATTGGAAAACTTACTTCTGCTGTTAGATAGCAGATGCAGCTTCCCGCACCAGTAGTTTTGCAATAGAACTACCTTTCGTTTTGCCCAGCAGATACCGCTTGTCTCATCAGTAGAAACAAGTTTGCTAAAAGTGACCGGGGCAGAGAAATAAAAAGTATTTTGTTGGTATAAACGAAAGGATTAAAACGAGAACATACTAATCTATCGACTTTCAAGATAGAAGAACAAGCATCAGCTACACAGTGTTAACCAGCAGTTCTCAGCAGGCGTAAATCTGCCACTCCGCTCACCCCTTGTTTCTCATCAGTCAATGCACAACAGTAGCCAGCAGATTATTAGCAATTGTTTTCTTGCGAAAAGGTGCAAACAAGCAACCTGCGTTCACGCAGCTAGCGCCAACCTTTTCAATTCAGCCTTTCGCGCAGTGCTGACCCTGGCAAGCCGCACACATCAGCCAGAACAAAGCTGCAGTCATTACACTGGAGTTTAACTTTGGTCATGAGCTATTGATTGCGTTATGTACAAGTCGCTACTCTGCGATTAATCTCTTACGACAATTTCACACTGCGAACCACCAACTAAAACAAACAACCAACACGCATTACTTCAACGAGCATCTTCTGTTGCTTTGCAAGAGAACTGGTTAGTTTCACCTGCGCCGCAACGACAGATTGCCAGAGTGGCACCACAACACCAGTCATGGTGTCACTCCAGCAAGCCGCTGCACTCGGACGTCCATCCTTGCTTGCAACATCTGATAAAGGAGAAGGAAGCACATGCTGAACACATCAAATGATGGCAACGATAGATTCAAAATCAAGTCGCAGGGCACCAACATAGCTGTACTCGGTTTGGAAGAAGAGCTAGTGCAGCAGTTGCGCGGACTCCTCGGGGACCCAACACTGGAGAGCTTTTACGGCTCGCTCATCGGAGCGCCTGACGTCTGGCGCAACTATCTCTCTACCTGGGGCATCGACTACGACACGCTCCTGCAGCAGGTGCAAGCCAACATTTCCGAGGAGACTCTCAACAAGTTCGACCAGGAGCAAGCCGAGCAGAATCATTACTCTCCCGGCACCCTCCTCGCGCCCACCGACCGCTTCGACGACTAGCTTCCGCCACACCAGCAGGCAACAACACTAATCGACAAGAAGGTCACAGTGAGCGGCTGAGCTTCTAGCTTGCTGCTCTATTAAGGTAAAAGGAGATCGATCTATGTCCAAAAATATTCAAGGCACTCAACCAGGCAACACCAGCACAGCTGCAATCGAGGCTGCAGTCAACGAGAGTTTCTCCCTGGACAACCTGGAGAGAGACGGCTGGGCGGGCTTCATCAGTCGTCCCTGGGTGAGCGACCTGCTCAACAGATACCCTGAGCTGTCAAAAATCGCTTCGTTGCCTGCTTCTGACCTGACTGAAGCTGCCCGGCAGCTGTTTGACAGGGCAGTCAACCTGCACGACCGCGTGGCGCTGCGAGCCTACTTCAAGGGACTCCTGGAGCTGCAGAGTCTGAGCTGCCAACATGCCGGAGCACTCGGGTCTCTCTGCAAGCGGGGTGCAGTCTATAACCAGGTATATGAAATGTCGGCAGAGTGGCTTGCCTAGCCCGCAACCAGCAGCGTCTAGCCTGAGAAGAGAACTTCTGAGCAAATCAGTCCTTCATTAGGGCTCCAGAGCAACGATCTTGTACGAGTCCGGCAGAGTATCACAGGGATACTCTGCCGGACCCTGCCAGACGGCAGGCAGGCAAAGTTCAAGACATGGCAGTAGTAATATTCAATTTTTCTCACTGCTTAACCAGGGTCCACCGCGCTGCGCGAGGCGTGCGGGCTGGTTCTTCGACCTGGTCTCTGCCGGCAGCGAGGAATGCCTCGAGAACGAGGCTGGCTACTAGGAGTATGCCAGCAGGACACCAGCTCTCTGGCTGTGTCCGGACGCGGAACATTCCTATCACAGCACCTGGTATGCCGCCTGACTCCAGCTACCAGTAACGACCAACGCATGCACAACGCTTCTTCACTCTGAGAGCGAGTGCTAACACGACTGTCAATCCAACCATGGAGGTGCCTTTGAATCATCAAACAGAAAGGAAGAGAAAAATCATGTCATTGGATCCAACATCATCCGCCAATAGCCAGAGAACCGGAACCATAGGCAGGACAGACCCGCCTTTTGTCGCTGTCGAAACCTGCATGGTCACATTCAAGGAAGGGGGCCGCGGAATCGCTCTGAAAGGCTCGATGGTCACTGTCGAAGATGGGGCGATGGTAATCAACTGCGGCGGACAGATCAATTACCAGGGTGGGCTCATTCTGCCACCGCTGGAGAACATAGGGTTCTCCGAACAGTTTAGCGCACAGATTCTCATGGCTGCCGCTCTCGCAACCAACACTCGTTTATCCCGCCTCATGCCGAAGATCTGCCTCTCCAGCTGCGGCACCGCATGCGAACATTCAGAAACCAAGAATATGACCAGTCTTGAAGAATGGCAGTATATGAAAGCATTCCTGAAGGACCAGCAGATAAGCGCCGGGCATGCAGTCACCGCCATAGCGCGCTTTCTCAGCAATACCAGCATCGACGCCTGCCAAGCAGCCTGTCTAGCCACGAAGGAAGCTGTTCTAGCTGCTGCACGCGCCACAACCGAGGAACACACAAGAAACGTCTCTGCCAGTTCGGACCTGTGGATTGCAGCAGTAAAAGCAAACGCTCGAGCTACTGCGGCAGTTGAGTCCGCCTGCAATTCCGTCGCTCAGGACATTGCCAATGCCCGGTCACAGTCGAAATCTGGTACCACCGACTAAGCGAGGAGCTGCGTGAGCGCGCCGTCGCCAACCTGAAGGCGAAGATCGCCCTGTCCAGGCTCAAGCTGCAGGACCCGGAGGCGGCTGCCAGGCAGGAGCTGCAGCAGAAGATAGCCAACCGCACCGCCGACATCGTCAAGGAGATTGCCAGCGCAAACGGCCGCGAGCCCGCCGATGTTGTCGAGGCAATCGCGAAGATCTATGAGTACGACAGCGGACGCCGCAACGAGATCGAGACCAAGTCCGCCAGGTCAGCCGGAGCCGACCTCGAGGAGATCGCGCTACTGCAGCGGCGCCGGTCCCGGGATGAGCTGCTGCTGGGAGACCCAATCAACTCGCTTCTGGCAAGATACCGCACTTTCAACAAGAAAGGTGTCGTCGGACTGCGCATCCGCGGCTTGGACTACCAGGTGTCCGAGCCACCGGTACCAGCGCTTCCGAAGCGCACCAGAACAACCTAGCAACTCCAACCATTCCAACTGCACAACCAAACTGCTCGAGCAGTTCCAGCAAACACTGAGCTCAGGTCGCTGCCCCCATGAACTTCATTATCATTCTGTCCGGAAGGATGTGAACCCGATGGAAGCGAAAGAAGACAATCAGGCAATGAAGAAGGCACTGCGCGCTCTGGCATGGATGGTGCCTTTCAATCTGGTGATGCAATTGCTGCTGGCAGGATTGCTGGTACGCATGTTCACAGGGCATCACAACGTCGTATTCGCCTGGGAAGAGCGCGCGCTCGCAGTCGTGCTGGGAGTCGTGTATGTCGCTGCCAATCTGGCGATTGCCAGAGCATTGGGACGCGCCAGTAGCACTCCTGATTGACAGCAGCGAGAACAAACAGCCGTCGCACCGCATCTAAAACACCTCTCTCTACGGTCAGAAAGGAGTACACGATGGACCTATTCCTCGTTCTGGCAAGCATCGCAACGCTGGTGTGCGTTGGTATCCTCATCGCGCACTTGACTGCCGAGTTCAACCGCACCGCTTCGGCTGCCTGGCTGATCGTCGCTGCTGTGAGCTTGATGGTGGCAAACCTCTTCCAGGCGAATCCGTCGGTTGCTTTGCATGCCGTCGCCATCTTTTGCGTGGCATCAGGAGCTGGCGGCTGCGGCATCTATCTCGCACTGGTAACGCCACGAAAGTATGCACTTCTGGAACACTCTTTCCGCTGGGATGAGCCCACTCCCCCGGACGACCCTATCGATGGACTGCGCATCGTGACCAGGTTCGGCGATGCTGTCTTCGATGGCTACTGCTGGGTCACTCCCGACCTCTATCGCGCGCTTATGGCCAATCCTCCAAGCTCAGCGGCCGAGGACGAGCCGTGGGGTGTCTCCGAGCTGGGCAGTTGCTCTTGCGGCGCCTACTGGGGCAACGACACCAAATCGGTGAGTTGCGCGTTCTGTGGGCAGGACGTCTCACTCACCTGAGTTGCATTGGGAGGGAAGCCAGTAGCCTGGCTTCCCTCCCAATAATTTTCTTGCATATTATTACTCCATATAGTGCCCGAAAATCAAATTCAAAGGGGAGGAGCTTGTCCCTTTTGTCGTTGATTTAGTTGGTGACCCCCTGACCAAGCGGATTAAGCCTGGGTAGGTTTGATCTTGCAAAGGTACAAATCTGTGACAAGGAGGTCACCATGAGTAAATCAT
>CAILLX010000101.1 GCA_903835185.1 uncultured bacterium
ACCCCACCAGTTGATGCTTGCAAGCAAAAAAAGGCCAAAAAGTGCAAAAAGCGACCAGAAGAGGTCGCTTTTTGCACTTGCTAAGATGGGGGTGGTCAGGGCATGTCACAAAAGATCAACGACGCCCTGGACATCCCCGTTTACCAAGTCCGAGTCAATGCCAACATTAGAATTGTACGCAGACTATTTCTAGTTGTTTTTCCATTGTGGACTTTGCCACCTTCACTGCTGGTGGTGGCAGATGGAACTAATTATTGCTGTGCCGTTACAAATGTTGTCCATTACAGATATTAGCATACCGTCTGATTCTTGGCAAGCTAAAATTATCGAACCTGTCTTTAGATAGGTTATCAGACATGGTAGAGATATTAAGACTCAATATTGGCGGAACTGGCAATATGGGCGGTTTCGGCATAACCTTTATGGGTTTATCGCAATAGGGTTTGTGGTATTTTAATTCATAAGTATGGCTTTTGGTGGGGAAAGTCCGGAATGTCAATAGTAAAGTTGTTCTGTGTGGTGCTTGTGTTGCAGCTGCTGGTATCACCAGTGGCGTGGGCGCAATCGGTAGGCGGCTCCGGCGGTACAGGTAGCGCGGTGCCGGTGAATCTGGACTTAGGCTCGACGGACAAGAGTCTTACTGCGGGGCACCTCGTCGCCAAGGGTCCGGTCGCAATTGTTGTAGGTGGGCAGCAGCAGATAATTAATTCCAGCTCTCAGCTTACGCCCGCAGAGCGCCTGGCGGCTTATCAGGTGCTTTCCACCGGACAACAGTCGATTCAGGTTGGAGCGCTTGGCAATGCTATTGGTGGAAGTTTTACGATGGGAGCAAAGTTCTCTCAATATGTGAGTGGAATCGTTATCCCGCAAGGAGTGACGGCTGTTAAGGATTTTGCTAAAGGCTCTACCTTAAACCTTGTTGGCAACCTGACTAATGCTGGTACTTTCTATGCAGTGTCGACCAACCCCGCAGTCAGCACTGCTGTAATCAATGCAGCCAATATTTACAACCAGCAAGGTGCTCTGCTGACATCCGTTTTGCCGGCGGGCGGCTTGCTTGGCATGACTAATGTAATAGCCAGTTTGAATCTGACTCTCAACGCAGTCCAGAACATAGTGAATGCAGGAAGGATAAGTAGCTCAGGATCACTGTCAGCGACAGCCGGAGGCTCGATTACTAACACAAATACCGCTGTTATGCAGGCTCTCAGTAATGTAAATCTGGTGTCTCAAATTGGCAGCTTTGTCAACGCCGGTATGATTGCTTCTCAAATGGCAAACATTAACTTCAGCACCGGTCAGTTGGTACGCGACATGACTGTCAACAATGCTGGCGGAACAATTCAAGCCTTGAATGGGGCTATTAATATGCGTGATTCAAGCTTCAATGCTGTAGCCAATCTCAATATAAACGGTGGAGATTTCATTTCCAAAGAGCTGAATCTACATTCAGGACAGGGAGACATTACAGCTAGCCTGGGCAAGGTAACAGGTGAGATAAACGGGCAAGGTCATGGTGCTCATATTTATGCCAGTACACCTACTCTGACCCTGGGGAATCTGTGCATGACCGGGGATCCCACATTCGTAAATGACGGCGATATCGATATTGTGGGTTTATTGGATGTCACTTCTAGTGGTGAAGATTTGGCTCTTGTTGCCGGAGGCAATATAACTGCAACCGGTCCAGGTGCCCAAATAGTAAATCATGGTGGCAAGATAGTTCTTATTGCTGGTGCCGGCAACAGTGGGAGCGTACTCTGCAGTTCGGGATGTGGAACTCCCGGACCCATACCGGACCCTTATACTTTTCCTATAGATCTTGGGGCGACAGTTACTGTGTCTTCTGCAAGCGATAACGGTGGATATATCGATTTTCGGTCAAGCACCTCGGCATCCGGGTATGTCATCGATTCGTCCAGCACTGGGAGCGGCGAGCCTGGCGGGGATGTGACATTGGTAGCCATGTCAGGAGCGAGTCTGCTCCACGCCCACGCCTACGGATGGATCTGGTTTCCAACAGGCGCAGGAAACCCGGCTTCTATAAATACGGCTGCGTCTGGGTCGGGAATCGCCGGCAATGTCGTTATTCACGCTGGGGCTATCGATGAGGGTCCTGTTCTCCCGCCCGCATCGGTTGCTCTTGGAGGCGTGGAAACTGGTGGTGGAAGCCTGACAATTACAACTGCTCAGCCAACGTTTACCGGACTGTCTTTCAATTCATCAGGTGTGCAGACCGGCAGCATTAATGCAGGAACCATTATTAATAATGTGACTGTAGAATTTGCCCAACCAGTTCATACTTACGCTGGCACCATAAATGTTAGGGCCGGCACTGTTATTATCGATTCAACAGGGGTCCTTTCAACCTCAAGTTCAGATTCTCAGGCAATTGCTATAAGCGCTCTGACCGAAATTAATAGCCTTGGAATAATACAAGGGACAGGAACGGGCAACATTTATATGGGCGCTCCAGCCATAGTGAATGGCGGCACGATACAAGCTGCAGGCAACATCAATATTGCTTCATTAGATCCGTCCTCCGCCCTGAGTTTTACCAATAGTACCTTGGGCCATATTCAAAGCACAGGCGGCTATGTTGTGTTGGATCACGTCACTACATTAGTTAATGACGGAACTATTGAAGCTACTGATAGTACAAATGGCTGGTTGCAATTTATTGCGCCAGCTGGCGGAACAATGACTGTATCCGGCACCGGGCAATTTACAGCAAACGGCAATCATTATTGGACGGAATGTTGTGGTGGAATCAGTTTTATCAATCAGCCGGGAGCAGAGAGCTTTCTGGTATTTGGAGATGGTTCTTCACCTACAACACTCAGTTTTTTGGCACCGTATGGGGTTTACTTTAATACTATTGTCCGTTTAGGAGACCCTGTAATAACCTCAGGACATATAACCGTTCACGACAACACAACACTAGATATCCATTCTGGGGACGTCGCAACCACTTTTGTCTTTACTACAAACGCTCTCACAATTGGGGACGATATACACGTACTTAGACAGCCGCAAGCTAGAGTCAGGTGTGCCACTGATATGCACATTCAAGCTTCTTCCCTGGTCAATAACGGGCAGATAATTTCGGCCGGCGGTACTTTGTATGTCTCGCCGCTGGCGACAACGCTGCAGCAGCCGACCGACATAGCAATTTCTGGCAACTCTACCGGTGTGATAGACGGCAGGTATGGACTGTTTCAAGGACAGACAGATATTTCAATAACAAATTGGAGCCCAAGTCTCGGCGCGACGTATCAAAGCAACATTAGTTTTGTTGCTACTCCAGCAGGATCTTCTACACTCATTTTTAATTTAGGGGCGGCACCAACGCAGTTTGAAAATATATGTTTTGTAAGCACTCAAGAAAGTGGAGCAACTGCTACCAACACACTAACAGTCGGGGCAAATGTCACATTAAGAACATTGCCAAGTGTTCATGCGCTTGACCTGACTTCCAATACAACACCATTTCTTTTCATGACCACTCATTTGTCGGTTGCCGCTGGAGGATCAATATCGAATAGTTCAAACCCAGCGACGATCCCTGCCGGACAATCGGGGAGTTATGTAGCAATTGTTGGTTATACGTCACCGCTATTAGTAGATGGAGCTGGCAGCATATCTTCGACAAATGTGGATGATCCCTTAACAAGAGCACCAGTTGTTTTCGAAGGTGAGACTGTAAATGTATCAGGAGTGACCATCACAGGTAACATTTATGGCGCTGCAATTGGATCAACTGTTCACTCAGGTGCCAGCTTTACTTTGACTGGTCCTGCTGGAGTGGATCTTTATCTGTGCGGACCTGCAATTCCTCTTCCTTCTTATATTTATTCAATGCCACTTCCGGGGATACTTACTTTTAATGGTGGTATCAGTATTAGTGCCACCGGGGCGCAATCTATACACATTAATGGTGTAAACAGCCTCACAGCTGGATTCCCGTCAATCATTGTTGCCGGTTACAACTCAAACCTGGACTACTTCAGACAGGACACTCCTTTTTATTCAAACGCACTGACCGGAAGCGGAGACGTAAGTCTTCGTGCCAATAATATAAGTGTCAATAGCAATTTCATGTCTTATGGACCTGGTATTGCCAGCACCGGTGGGAACGTTTCATTGGTGGCAACCAATGCTGTCGTTGTCAATGACAACAGCGCAATTACTTCGCTTGGTGGCGATATCTTGATCAATGCTGGCAGTGCCCTTGGTGGCGGCGAAATATTTGTATACGGGTCCAATTTAAGGTCTGTTGCCATGTATCAAGGCTCCGGACCGTTATATCAGGGTGGCAACATAGGTTTTTATGCAGGACCGACTGGCGATTCTCGTGGTACTCCCAGCGGACTGGAAGCATACCTGCTTTCACTGCAATCAGAAAAAACAAGTCCGTTAAACACTACCAATTTGCACATCTCCTCCCCGGATCCTGAGCATCCGGCAGTCTATGACTCCACATTTTTAGGCTATCTCGAAGGATATTCTAATGTCATGGCTGGCGGATTCGACCAGTGGAATACCAATTTGTTTACAGACTTAGGTGGCAACTCCAGGAATGGAGGCGTCATATCAATTGGCACTGCGACTGCGCCTGCCAGCGGGGAAATAGAAATATTCGGCAGCGGTGCCAATGTCACTTTTACTGCAATTTTGCCGCAACCCGCAACACCGCCGGTTCCAACACCTGTTATCTACCAACCTAATCCGATAGGTCCCGAGCCTACTCCGGTTGTGATAGTAATCCCTACTCGCAGTGGCGATCCTATTGCTATTCCTACAGACAAAACGCCCCCGCGCGAGCCGGGCAGGCCGATGCCGCAGCCTTTAGCTGTGACTGATTTAGAGGCGATTACTGGTCAGTTTTTTGTCTCTGGCAGCCCGTGCACCCTTTATGAATGCTCTTTGCTGGGTGGATCTCAGGTACAGGGGCAACCAGGAGCAATTTTTTCTGTCAAGCCGGATAAAACATTTGTTTTGACTTCTGGCAGGATGCTGGCTGGAGCTGGTGAAAAAGGACTGACTGTGCAGCTGGGCAGTTCCAGGAAGCACATCATGCTTAAGGGCAAGACTATAGCGATAGTGGATGCACAGTCAAAGGCTGGAGTTAGAGTTACAGTGCTTTCTGGTGATGGACCGGATGCTGTTTCTGTGGGTGTCGGCGACGAGACACTGGTAGCCTTGCGTACAGGTGAAGAAGCACTCTTAGTTGATCAGGGTGATAACGAAGAGTTGATACCGGTAGATGGGGTTGAGAGGCTCCCGATTGGTGGTTCTGTGACCAAGTTGGGACTGACAATGCAAAAAGCGTCAGTTCCGGTTGACAAACTGGTGAAGCGAGAGCCTTTGCTTACTTGCTGCTTCGGTGTTCCTGGATCTACGCCACATGCAGTGTGCCATGAAAGTTGGGTAGCGAAACGGCTGCACCAGCTTTATGGAGGCAAGGACGAGCCTGCTATAAGTCAGATGGCTCCGCCAGTAGGGAAAGATACTCGTATAAGTAGTGCCGGCAGCGATCTCAGTGCGCGCAGGAGCTTGTCCCTTTTGTCGTTGATTTAGTTGGTGACCCCCTGACCAAGCGGATTAAGCCTGGGTAGGTTTGATCTTGCAAAGGTACAAATCTGTGACAAGGAGGTCACCATGAGTAAATCATCGTCTGGATCTAAGA
>CAILLX010000102.1 GCA_903835185.1 uncultured bacterium
CGGGAAAGTCTTGAACTCAAACGAGTATCCTACCGGAGCTTTTGCTAGAATTGGCTCACAGCCTGACTCCGACTGTGCCGTATATCCATTTCAGACCGTTTCAATATCTTTTAGTTACCCACCCGTTTTTCAACAGAAGCATTCATATCTTGTGTGGGCTTGGCACGACTTGGATTGTTGCAGAGACTTTCTTCCTTGGCTGCTCCGTTAATTCTTATTGTGCTGGCGATGTTGAGCGGTTATGTAGCTCACAGCAACGTAATCACATACTTTGTTGCACCGCAGAAGCTTGAACTCAAGTTGCTCAGCAGGCAGATACGTGAAAGTGCCCTGCACACTGCCAGTCCGTTTGCAAGCACTCTGGCTCCAGGCATGCGATACGATGAATTTGGATTGCCATCATCGGCACAACCATGGGCTTATAAACCAATGATTAACTTGATCAAGAACCCTGCAAATCTCAATGCCCTGTGAGCAGTAAGCAATGTGCATTAGGGGTGCACACCGTCTCACTCTGTGAAAGTTGGCTTCACGGGATTTCCAAATCTCTTTATTGTTCCAGCACTTAGCTAACAGTAATCCATGCGAAATAGTTACATTTGTCTGGCGCTTAAAGACAAGTGATGTAGCCGTTCTGGCACGATGAAAGTCTTCCAAGGTCGCTGGCTGGGGCTCAGACTTGTATCAGTTAATTGCATATGAGATGATTGTGTGAAATAAACTCTAGATGAGAGGTTTAAGGCTAATGAACAAGCTTTCAGTTGGCGTCGTGGGCTGCGGATATTGGGGCCCCAACCTGATCAGAAACTTCTATGAAAATGACAATATTGAGGTCAGGTATGTTTGCGATACTGATCCAGGAAAACTGGGCAAGATTGATCGTCGCTATCCAACTGTAAAGACTACAGTTAACTATCAAGACCTGTTGGCTGATCCGACCCTCGATGCTGTAGTGATCGCGACGCCGGTTCGTGCCCACTTCCCACTGGCCCAGCAAGCTCTTGCTGCCAATAAGCACGTGGTGGTTGAAAAACCGATGTGTATGAGTTCGGCAGAATGCGAAGCATTGGTTGCGCTTGCTGAAGAACGTAAGCTGGTCTTAATGGTGGATCATACATTTGCCTACCATGGAGCCGTGAGAAGAATTAAGGAAGTCATAGATAGAGGTGAGCTTGGCGATATCCTCTATTTCGATTCAGTGCGGATCAATCTTGGGCTGTTCCAGAGCGATGTTAATGTTGTCTGGGACCTTGCTGTTCATGACCTGTCGATTATGGACCACCTGCTTGGAGTAACTCCGAAATCAGTTCATGCTACCGGTGCCTGTCATGCCGGCAACGGTATTGAGGACATTGCTTACTGTGCTTTCTCGTTCGACAACAACTTGATTGCCAATCTCAATGTGAGCTGGCTCTCTCCAGTAAAAGTGAGGCAGATGCTTATCGGTGGTACCAAGAAGATGGTTGTATACGATGATCTGACGCCGATGGAGAAGATTCGCATTTACGACAAGGGTATCTCTGTGTCTCAGCCGCAAAACGATGAGAATCGTTATGAGAAGCTGGTGCAGTATCGTATAGGCGATATGTACTCGCCTGTGTATGACCAGAGTGAGGCACTCAAGACAGAAGTTGCTCATTTTGTTGATTGTGTGCGCAACGGTAAACGTCCAATCACTGATGGACGTTCCGGATTGCGGATTGTGCGGATGCTTGAGGCGATTGAAGCGTCGCTAAAGACAGGGCAACCGCAACAGATCTGTCTGGATGGAGCCGGCGTAGAAACAGCAAAGAAGACGGTATCAACAGCTGGAAATAAGCGCTAATGATTAAACCAACGCCACTGCAGAAAATCAGTCCTGATGTGGAGATAGGTGAAGGCACCTATGTAGCTGACTTCGTCAACCTCTACGGTTGCAAAATTGGTTTGCAATGCAAGATTGGTGCTTTTGTTGAGATACAGAAAAAAGCCTCTATCGGCAATTACTGCAAGATCTCCAGTCATACATTCGTCTGCGAAGGTGTGACAATTGAAGACGAAGTCTTTGTCGGGCATGGAGTGGTTTTTATCAACGATCCTGTGCCGCGCGCTACCTGCCCTGGCGGGCAGCTGCAAACGGAGTCGGACTGGAAAGTACATCCGACGCTCGTTGAGCGCGGGGCATCGATTGGGTCCGGTGCGGTGATTCTCTGTAATGTGACTATCGGTGCCGGCGCCCTGGTCGGCGCCGGTGCTGTTGTGACTAAAGATGTTCCAGCTGGAGCCACAGTCGTGGGGAATCCAGCAAGAGTACTAAGGAAAAGCGAGATGGCGCGCTAAGCGCTAAATTAGTGAGGTTACACAATGTCTGCTACGTTAACTGCCAATGTGGTCCCTTTCATCGATCTACCGGCCCAGTTTCGATCTCTCCAGCCCGAAATTGATCGCGAGTTGGCGTCTATTTTTGCCTCGGCCGCATTTATTGTCGGACCGGCAGTAGGTCAGTTTGAGGAAGCGTTTGCGCGCTATGTAAATGCCAAGCACTGTGTCACAGTAAGCAACGGCACTGCTGCTCTCCATCTAGCTCTGCTGGCTCTGGGAATCGGACCTGGCGATGAAGTAATTACATCTGCTAATACGTTTATCGCCACCGCTGAAGCAATCTCTTTTACCGGTGCTACTCCGCGTCTGGTAGACGTTGATCCGGTCACTTACAATATGGATCCCGCAAAGATTGAGCAGGCAATTACAAGCAAAACAAAGGCTATTATTCCAGTCCATCTTTACGGTCAACCGGTCAATATGGACGCTATTAGCCAAATAGCCAGAAAACATAATTTGAAGCTGGTGGAAGATGCCTGCCAGGCTCACGGAGCTAAGTACAAAGGGTCCCGGGTTGGCTCAATGTCCGATGTGGGCTGCTTTAGCTTCTACCCGGGCAAGAATCTGGGTGCTGCCGGAGATGGTGGCGCTGTTGTCACAAATGATGCCGGCATAGCAGAAAAGATTCGTCTGCTTCGCGATCATGGCTCGCATAAGAAGTATGAGCATCAGATAATCGGACATAATTTCAGGTTGGATACAGTGCAAGCTGCAGTACTGAAGGTAAAGCTTCCGCATCTCGACAGTTGGAACGCAGCGCGCAGGCAGCATGCGGAATATTACAGCCGCCACCTGTCCAAAGTCCCGACTATCGTGACGCCTTCAGTAGCGACTGATTGTGAGTCGGTTTTCCACCTTTATATCGTGCAAGTCTCCAACCGCGAGAAGATGCAGCAAGCTTTGCGTGATGCCAATATTCAAAATGGTATTCACTATCCGATCCCGATCCATTTGCAGCCAGCGTACCGCGAGCTTGGATATAAAACAGGTGACTTCCCAGTCACTGAGCGTCTGGCAGGTAGGATATTGAGCCTTCCGATGTATGCCGAGCTTACAGAAGCGCAGCAAGATCGTGTAATTGACGTTTTGACCAAGAATGCTTCTGCCTGATTACCGAAGCTTTCGGCTTCAAAGCACGTTGGAGTTGCCCGAACAGAGGTGCCTTTGCCGGCGGCTTGACTGTTTGGGCAACTTCTTGCTTGGCTTGGGTTCTGCTCGGCAGAATCAGGTGGTTGCGGCTGTCTGCAGTCGTTCTGCAGTACCTGGGTAGTGGTGACATAGTGAATTGCTGGTTGGAATAATAAGGAGAGTGCGTGGTGAAGGAAGGATCTAAATACAACATTCCGATTGCAAAACCGTACTTCACTGGTGAAGAAGCAGAGCTCATTGCCGATGTGATGAAGTCAGGTTGGGTTTGCCAGGGTCCTATGGTGGCCCGCTTTGAGCAAGAGGTGAGTCGGTACACGACTGCACCATATGCTGTGGCAACGTCGTCATGCACAACAGCCCTTCATGTGGCCATGCTTATTCATGAGATTGGGCCCGGGCACGATGTTATTTGCCCGTCTTACAGCTTTGTCGCTACTGCCAACGCTATTCGACACGCTGGTGCTGTTCCGCAGTTTGTCGATATTGATCCCGCAACGCTTAATATTGATCCGGCAGCCACTGAGGCTTTTATTGAGGAAAACTATACAGCCGACTTGCACCACCGCAAGAGCGGCAACGAGCTCAAGGCTATTCTTATTGTTCACCAGATCGGCATTCCGGCAGATATTGACACATTTGCCCAGATTGCCAGGCGGCATCAACTTATCCTTCTCGAGGATTCAGCTTGTGCAATTGGTTCGACCTACAAAGGTAAACCTATCGGCTCTTCGGGGAATGTTGGCGCCTTTAGCTTCCACCCGCGCAAGGTGATCTCCTGCGGAGAAGGTGGAATGCTTGTTATGCAAGACGAGGCGCTTGCAGAGAAAGCCAGAGTGTTTCGTGCTCATGGAGCTTCAATCTCTGACTTCGCTCGCCATAAAGCAGGCGCTACCTTGACTGAAAGCTACAATGTAGTCGGTTACAACTACCGCATGACAGACCTGCAGGCTGCAATTGGTGTCAAGCAGCTTGAGCTGCTTGACGAGCTTGTCCGGCGGCGCGTGGCAGTTGCTGCTCGGTATAATGCCGCTTTTGCCCAGCTGGAAGAGATTGAATTGATTAAGCCACCTGCGTATGTCTCCTTGTGGAACTATCAGTCTTATCCGATTCGACTTAGACGTGGCGGAGCAGAGCAGAGAAATGCGCTTATGCAGAAGTTGCAGGAAGAAGGAGTGTCGAGCCGGCGTGGTATTCCACCGATTCACAAAGAGCCGGTATATGACAGCGGAGTATGCTTGTTCAATACAGAGAGTGTTTCGGAACGATCTCTTTTCTTGCCTATCTTTCCAGCGCTTGCAGAAGATGAGGTTGCACATGTCATTGAGGCAGTGCAGAGATGTTTGTCAGGAATTCCCGCGCGAGCGGGCGTTTGAGAGACTACTTTAAGTCAGGCAACTCTGCGGAGAGTTAAATGAGAACGCTGTTTATCGGCAGTACTAAACGAGGATACCTAACACTGCTGATGGGGCGTTCTTTGTAGGGGGATGCATTGGAGCGGTCGCAGGTTTTGAGCTTTTCTGGCATTGCTGGGCTGGTTGCTCTGCTCCTCTTAAATCCGCCGCAAGGATTGAATAGGCTTCATCTTGGCAGCAGATTAATGAGATTACACAAGCATCAGGTTGTCACACCATTTCTTGGCATGTCCCAGGCGAAGGTTGAGAATGCCTCCGGGTTCAAGCTCGAACAGGCAACCATGACTTGGCCAATATTGCACTTCAAGACTTCTTTGCCAGACTCTCACGGTCTTACATATTGTGTTTATGTATCAGGGGGGCAGGTATCAACAATCAACGCGTTCCCTGCACACGGTTACTTCAGTCTCAATCAAGCAGAAGCTATTGCTGCACTATTTTCAAGAAAGCCTGTTGGTGGTTTGATCTTGCAAGATTCTTTCGAGCAAGGAACAGGCGGTACAAACAATCGGACCAGCATTCGATACTTCTCATCTGGGCAATGCATGTCCATGTCATACAACTGTAAGACTAAGATGGTATTTTCATTTTTCATTAGCCAGTTGAACGGTCAAACGGACTCAGGCTCATGAGCTGCATTGAGGTTTATTCTCCTTGTCTCAGGAAGACAGGTCAATGAGAACCAAGAACCGGTTGGCATTAATAGGAGTGGTCACGGTCTTTTTGCTGGCAGTCACGGTCTGCTATTGGCATACTCTGCTTGGCTGGTCTTCGCTGTCTAGATTTGGACTTCTGCCAGACTGCGATGCTTTTTTCTCTCAACAGTGTCTTAATTTTGAAAACAAAGCGGATTTTGATGTCAGTCTGTTCTTGCTGTTGATCCCGTATCAGATCTTCAATGGATTACAGCTTGGACATTTTCAGCTACCACTCTGGAACGACCTTGTAGGCTGCGGCTTGACTGTGATAGGGAATATTAGTGCTAAGCCGCTGTCTCCAATTTGCATTCTCTTCCCACCAACAAACCTGTATCTGCATAATAGCTGGTTGCTCCTGGAGCTATTTCTGAGCGGGCTGGGAGTAGCTCTGCTTGGACGAACTGTAGGGCTCTCACTGAGTGCAAGTGTCTTCTCTGGACTCGGCTTCTTGTATTGCCCGTTGATTTTGCGAGAATTTGAGCTCGACAACAACTATTGGATTTACCCCTGGGTGATACTGGTGCTGCTGAAGGCACAGAAACAGAGAAACTTTCGATCCATTCTTGTAGCCAGCCTCCTGGTGACGTTTGCAATTGCTACATCACACATAGAATGCAGCTTTTTTGCAATAATTTTTGGTTCAGTGTTCGCGATAATCATGAGCTTTTCAGATACGTCCCATAATGGCAGTATTGTTGCATCATCAAAGCCTACAACAATTGTCTCGCGGATTTATGGTCTTCTTGGTCCAATAGCCATTACGGGGATAATCACTGCTGGATTATCGGCACCTGTTCTAGTGCCTTTTTTGGAGTATTTGCATAATGGATATCTGTACAAGACGGATAGTCCGACCGCATGGTCTTTTGATTGCTGGACATTCATAACATCAATGGTTCACCCGGTTTGTGGCTGGGATAGTGTTACACTCGGCACTGCCGCGTTCTTTCTAATGCTGGTGGCCCTCTTCTCTAGGACACGAACTGCAAATAGTTTGATTGCAGCTGGCATTCTTCCCTTTCTGTTCGTTACACGAGCTTTCCCGTTTGATAGGCTTCTCACGAACCAGCCGCTTGTAGGACTCTATCCGCTTTATTGTGTACCTGTTGTTGCAATTGTCGCGCTGTTGCTGGCAGGAACCGGATTAGATATCACCGGCAGCACAAGTAGTGACAAGAGGATGATTCAGGGCAATGAATACCGCATGTTGCTGGCAGCTGCATTGATTGTGTCGCTGTTTTTTCTTTTCATTCCATCAGTTGCACTGCAGCCAGAACAGCGGGGCAGTATGCAACTGTTCTTCAGGGTAACTCTCGGTGCGGAGCCAGCATATTATCGGGTCCTTGCAGCATTTCTGCTGTTGCTGTCAGCACTGATTGCCTGGCTGGTGCCTTTGGTGCCTCGGTTGCGGAGACTGGCTGTATTAGCATTGATTGTGATCAACTTAGCAAGTTCATTTGCCACTCAGATGAATGTGATTGGCAAGAACCCTCCTTATGTCCCGCTGCGGTCCAAAATAGTCGATTTCCTTGCTAAAGAAAAGAGCCGGTATATGTCTCTAGGGGCAAACATGCTAAACCCAGATCTAGGTGTGCTCTTTGGATTGCGCGACTTTCGCATGTTTGAGGCGTTGTATCCGCGGCGATTTGTGCAATATATGCTTCTCTCCGGTGCCAAGCGCAGGAGCGTCTTCTGGTATGACTTTGCTCCACCGTTAGGGCATCTTGTAGACTGCGCGAGTGTACGCTATATCGTTACAAGTGGTGCGCTCCATAGCGAAGACGAAAAAAAGATCACCATTGGCTCAAGCAAATTGCAGGCTGCCCCAATTACCTTTCGTGGTATGAGGCTTATGCGCTGGAGCTGCTTCGTTTATCCGCAGGATGGCGCTGGTTTAGTTGATGTCGGGTGTGATACAGATTGGATTGTATACGAACCACTGTCATTGCGGTTCTTCTACCGAATAGCTATTGAAGAGGATGGAAAGCTTTCCTGTGCTGGTCCTTGGACAGTCCTTCGCGCCGCCGGATTGAATGGTACCAGCACTCAGATGATTCTAGCGTATCAGATGTTCGGCGCTGCAAACCGACATGTTGTTCTGCAGCTTGCAGACAGCGCTGACGGAGCCATTTCCGAAAAGCGCACTGCTGACTTTTCGCAGGACCTTGGGACTCTGCCAGCAGTCATAGACAAAGCACCGGAGAGCAGACGTTTTGAGCTTGTCTTGCAAGATGCAAATGGCGCGCGGTTGTACAGAAATCGAAGGGCGCTCCCTGAGTCTTATCTAGTGCAAAGGGTTCGACTGGTTCGAGATTTGGACAGCGCGGGACGCGCGATGCTTGATCCCGCACTTGATCTCCGACACACTGCAGTCATCGAAACCGGCTTTGCCGGAGTTGAGAGGAGCATTAAGGAGTGCACAAACCACGCTTTACAAGGACAAAACCTGCAAAGGGGGAATTTATTGTGTGGTCATCAGGCGTCCCTGCCAATTCCCGCTGCGTGCCAAGTGAGCAGGCGATCGCCGGTGCGAGTTGATATAGTTGCACATGCCGTTGGTAATTCCTGGCTCATATTTACCGATTCTTATTATCCGGGCTGGATTGCGACGGTGGATGGGCAGCCGGTGCCAATTTATCCGGCAAACGTTCTCTTCAGGTCGGTGCGCATCCCTTCGGGCATTCATAAAGTTGGCTTTGAGTACAGACCGCAGTCCTTTGCACTTGGCGTAGTTGTAGCTGCCACAACCGTACTGTTATGGTTCGTTATCGTTTTAGCTCGGCTGTTTCGGCGCAAGAATCAGGATGTCGGACAGGTATTAAAAGGGTAAGGTTAAACATGATCCATCGATTGGAGTCTTTGCAATAGGTAAAATGCTCCTTAGAGCGTTGCTGAGAAAGCTGGGTCTGCAATAGTCATCGCTGGGGGCTGGTATTGCTGAATGACTGATCATAAAGTAAGTTCAAAGATTTGACGAAGATTTACAAGTGAGGAATCGCAGTGCCCAGTGTAAGTGTTATTGCACCAGCCTATAATCATGCCAAGTATATTGATTCCTTTATTCGAAGTATTCTTAGCCAAACATACACTGATTTCGAACTTGTCATAACTGATGATGCCTCTACGGACGGGACTGCTGAGGAGATAGAGCGTTTCACAGACAGCCGTATTAAGTTCTTTCGACAGCAGAAGAATCGCGGAATGATCGTCACTTCAAGCAACAGCTGGAAGCACAGTAGTGGCGAGTTGATAGCTTGGATAGGAACGGATGATATTGCTCAACCTTGGATGCTGGCGAGGCTAGAGGAGTACCTGCGCGAACACCCTGAGTGTCTTGGGGTTTTTGGACTAGCAGACTATATGGATGAAGATGGCAATCTCATGAGTGATCCATTTCCGTCCGCTGGTGTTGGAGCTGATCGTTTTCAACTGTTGAAGCAGTTGTTTTATTGTCGAAACCCAATCTGCGCGCCGGCAGGTATGGTGCGCAGACAAATCCTTGAGGAACTCGGCTACTTTCAGCCAAATCTCGCGCAAGTGAATGATATGTCCATGTGGATAAGAATATTGTTTCGCGGGGAGATGGCTGTAATCGGGGATAAGGTGCTCAAATACAGACTGCGTTCTAATAATGCAAATGCCAGTGGCGAGAGACAGGATTCCCTAAATCAGCGTTATTTCGAGTTTTTCGAGGTTATGGACTTATTCAGAGAGAACATCACAACTGTCGAACTGCTAACACAGATCTTTCCTGAAGTGGTAGAAAGCTTATTCCCATTAGATGAAAGGCTGATTCCATTTCACCTAGCCCAACTAGCTATCAAAGCCGATCTCTCGTGCCACAAACTTTTTGGTTTACACCTGCTGTTTAAGCTGACCTCGGAAAGCAGCTATGCACAATATTTGCGCGAGACCTGCAACTTCGATTATCCTGATCTTTTCAGACTGGAAGGGGAACAATCAATATTCCGGGAAATTGCCAAGCGTTTCACTGAAAGTGAGTTAGTAGCTGAGAACAACCACTTGCGGGCGGAGAGTCGAGTCCTAGAGAAGAGGCTGGACGATGTTCTATCCAGTGCCAGTTGGAAAATTACTGAGCCGCTGCGGTTGCTCAGGCGTGGACTTGGATGAAAACCTCTGAAGACCTGGCTTCGGAGGAAGAGCTGTGTTCTCTCTTCGTTTCCCTTGGCGAATCTCACAGCTCCGATGTGAGCGATTCGGGTGTCCCGGGTTGTAGCCGCCAGGGCAGGCTTGCTGGACGTGAGCAATTGTTTGAAAGTGGGGCAGGGGAAAGCTTTTCATGGCGGGAATTAGCGATTTTTCAGTGATGGGCGAACCATTAACTGGCCTATATAATGTGATATCTCTTTTTACTTTTGGGAAGATATTCGGAGTGTGAATGTGAAGGCTGTAATTTTGGCCGGGGGGTTGGGAACCCGGATAGCAGAAGAGACGCATTTAAGGCCTAAGCCAATGATTGAAATTGGTAGCAAGCCTATTTTATGGCACATTATGAAGATTTACTCTGCTCATAATGTGAAGGACTTCATTATTTGCTGTGGTTACAAGGGTTATCTCATTAAGGAATATTTTGCCAACTACATCTTACACAGTTCGGACGTAACGTTTGATATGGCGAATAACAGGATGGAAGTGCACCAGCAAAAGGCAGAGCCATGGCGGGTGACTCTGGTTGATACCGGTGAGGACACGATGACTGGTGGCCGGTTGAAGCGAGTGGCTGATTACTTAGAGGGTGAAGATTCTTTCTGTTTTACCTACGGTGACGGCGTTGCAAATGTGGATATTTCAGCTTCAATTGATTTTCACTATGCTCACGGAAAGGTGGCTACAGTGACGGCAGTGCTTCCGCCGGGACGCTTTGGGACCTTGTCCCGAGAAGGGGATTCTGTGCACGGCTTTGCTGAGAAGCCCCATGGTGATTGCGGTTGGATAAATGGAGGTTTCTTTGTCCTATCGTCAAAAGTAATTTCCATGATTGCTGGGGATAGCACAGTTTGGGAGCGGGAGCCAATGGCTAAATTGGCGCATGATGGACAGTTGCGTGCATTTGAGCACACCGGCTTCTGGCAACCCATGGATACTCTGCGCGACAAAATTTTACTGGAAGAGCTCTGGGTGTCCGGCAAAGCGCCATGGAAGGTGTGGTGATGTTGCTGGACCCGAATTTTTGGCATGGCAAGCGTGTTCTTGTTACAGGACACACCGGTTTCAAGGGAGGCTGGCTGACGCTTTGGCTTTTGAGGTTTGGGGCAAGAGTAACAGGCATAGCTCTGCCACCGAATGGAAATCCAAACTTATTCGAGCTCGCTTGCGTGTCCGAGGGCATAGAAAGCCATTACTGTGATATCCGGAACGCAGAAGCATTAGTTGCTATCGTACAAGCATGTCAGCCAGAGATTATCTTCCATCTCGCAGCTCAGCCTTTAGTGCGTGCCAGCTACAGAGCTCCGCTTGAGACTTTTGCTTGCAACGTGATGGGTAGTGCGAATCTGCTTGATGCTATCCGCCAGACTGGCTCAGTTCGAGCAGCCGTTATGGTGACAACAGATAAAGTTTACCGCAACCATGACTCTCATTATCCCTACCGTGAAGATGACGCCCTTGGGGGATACGATCCATATTCGGCTAGCAAAGCTGCAAGTGAACTTGTGATTGCAAGTTACAGGGATGCATTTCTTGCCAAGCAAGGAGTGGCTCTGGCCAGTGCGCGTGCCGGGAATGTAATAGGTGGTGGTGACTGGTCAGAGGACAGGCTTATCCCTGACGCAGTGCGAGCCTGGCAGGGGGGGCGTCCGCTGAATGTTCGTTGTCCTCAGTCTGTGCGTCCTTGGCAGCATGTTCTGGAAGCGCTAGCTGGATACCTCTGTCTGGCTGAGAGGTTGACCGACCAACCGGGCTTGGCGGGAGCCTTTAATTTTGGACCAGCAACTAATCAAGCAGCTATTGTCAGTGAAGTGATTGAACTTGCCAGGTCAGCTTACGGACGAGGAGAGGTATGTTTTAGTCCCGAAAAGGAAGCACCACACGAGGCTGGGCAGTTGGTGCTAGATGCTTCAAAAGCGTGTGTAGAGCTGGGAGTGAAGCCGTGCTGGCCACTAGGTGAAGCAATTCGGCGCACGATGCGCTGGTATCGCGACCTGGCGGATGGGATTGCTGCGCGGCTGTTATGCGAAACAGATATAGCAGCCTACGAGGAAAGCTCATGAGCCGCTTTACTGTAACCGACCTTCCTATAGCAGGAGTTAGACTTGTTGAGCGCCAGCGTCTGGGCGATAGCCGCGGTTTCTTATCGAGGCTATTCTGTGCGGAAGAGCTCGCAACAGCTGGTTGGGTGAAACCGATTGCGCAGATTAATCATACCTATACTGCCAGGCAAGGTACTGTGCGGGGTATGCACTTCCAACGACCACCTTACGGTGAGATGAAGCTGGTGATCTGCCTAAGTGGTCAGGTGTGGGACGTGGTAGTGGATGTACGAGCAGGATCTCCGACTTTTTTGCACTGGCATGCTGAGATTCTCTCGGCAGACAACTGTCGTGCTCTTCTAATATCAGAGGGTGTGGCGCATGGCTTCCAAGCTCTGACGGATGATGTGGAGCTTTTATATCTGCACTCTGAGCCTTTTGTGCCGGCAGCGGAAGCAGGGTTGTGCCCAAATGACCTGCGTCTAGATATAGCCTGGCCGCTGGCAATTACAGAGCTTTCGGCACGAGATGCCGGACATCGGCTCATTGATGCAGCCTTCGAAGGAGTGAAAATATGAGTTGTCGCCACTGCAACAACAAATTAAGTGTTCCATTCCTGGACTTAGGCAGCGCCCCGCCTTCAAATGCGTATCTCAATGGTTTAGATTTGCAGGCACCGGAGATTTGGTTTCCATTGCGCCTACTGGTGTGTGATGCCTGCTGGCTTGTGCAGACAGAAGACTATGCTGGACGCGAGTTGTTGTTTACTGACCAGTATGCTTATTTCAGCTCTTATTCAACGTCCTGGCTGGAGCATGCCAGGTGTTACGTGCAGCAAATGATAGCCCGATTTGGGCTAACTGCAGACAGCCTTGTTGCCGAGATTGCAGCCAATGATGGTTACCTTCTTCAGTACGTCCAAAGCTCGGGCATTCCCTGTGTTGGAGTGGAACCTACTGCCGCTACGGCAGCTGCTGCGCGGGCTAAGGGTATTAAGATCATAGAGCGTTTTTTCGGTGTAGACCTGGCCAGCGAATTGGCAACCAGCGGGCAGTTAGCTGATCTTATTGTGGCCAACAATGTTCTGGCTCATGTACCTGATATCAACGATTTTGTTTCTGGCTTTACACATCTACTTAAACCAAGCGGTGTAGCCACTTTCGAGTTTGCTCATGTGTTGCGCATGGTGAAAGAGAACCAGTTTGACACAGCGTATCACGAACATTATTCCTACCTCTCGCTTGCAGCTGTGGAAAAAATATTCACCAGTTGCGGGCTGCAGGTGTTCGATGTGGAAGAGCTGCCAACGCATGGTGGCAGCCTGCGCGTATTTGCTCAGCGGGCCGATAGCGGCGAGCAGTTAGTTTCGCCGAAGGTAGCTGCTTTGCGTCAAAGAGAGGTTGCTGCAGGGGTTACTTCCTCCTCGTTCTACAGCGGCTTTCAGGCTCAGGCTGAGCAGGTTAAGGACGATCTACTTTCCTACCTCATTTCCTCAAAGCGTGACCGCTTCAAAGTGGGTGCTTATGGAGCTGCAGCTAAAGGCAATACATTGCTTAATTTCGCGGGTGTGCGCCCTGATTTGCTACCTTATGTTGTGGATCGCAATCCGTCCAAACAGGGAAAGTTCATGCCTGGAAGCCGCATCCCAATTGTCGATGAATCTTATCTGCGTACACACCGTCCAGACCGGATCTTAATCTTGCCATGGAATCTGCGAGAGGAAGTTATCGAACAACTTGGGTATGCGCGCGGTTGGGGCTGTCAGTTTGTGACTGCTGTGCCAACGCTTGCAGTAGTCTAATTGGTGTCAGAACGCATCTTCCGAGAAACAGTTGCAGCAACCACGCTGTCGAGTTTAGCCCAACTTCACCACCCAGCGTTTGTGAAAATTAAATTTCCCACTGAATAGATCTGCAAAGATGTAGCGGAACTTCCTGGCTGACCCCAATTCGCTCACATTCTGTTTTGCAGAAACACCTTGCGAAAAAGCCGCGTTGGTCCTCCACCTGTTCAGGTGTCTGGCGTCAAGACTTTTTGCCGCTAGCGACAGTTTAAATTTGCCGCTTTAATGACCATGGTTTCAGTCTGGCATGTCCATCTGAATTCAAGCTGACGTTACTGACGCCGAACAGGTCGAGCCAGCGCAGAGTGCC
>CAILLX010000103.1 GCA_903835185.1 uncultured bacterium
GCTCTTAGATCCAGACGATGATTTACTCATGGTGACCTCCTTGTCACAGATTTGTACCTTTGCAAGATCAAACCTACCCAGGCTTAATCCGCTTGGTCAGGGGGTCACCAACTAAATCAACGACAAAAGGGACAAGCTCCAAGAGATTTTTTAGGCGAAGCCTCTACGCGCCTCTATAGTGCACGGACCTGGACATGCCCACACAAGCCATGCTCTCTTCTGTACAGGGATCACAATCCCTTAGATAGAATTATGCAGATTTTTCGCAGACAGAAGAGCTGTCTCCAGGACAGACAGCACAGCCCGGACGCTTCTTTTCTGAGTCACCTGTAACGCACGTTGACTGCACCGGGGCTTATCATGGGATGCATGTATAGACCTACCTTAACAGCTCAGCTCGTATCGGCAAGCTTTGGCTGGGACACCGTGTCCAGAGCCAGGATTTTGTGCAAGCAAGGCGCTGTGCTTAATTGGGGCTTTGACATAGCCCGCACAAAAATCCTGGGTGCAATACAGCAGGAAAACCGGCAAAATTCCTACCGTGTAGAAGTGTATTTAAGCGACAGGACTGACCCAGGAGATACATACCTGTTCGGTCAATGCACCTGTCCAGCTGAACGCGACTGCGTGCACGCAGCGGCAGTTGCGCTCATGGCAGTGGAAGATTTGCAAGGTAGTGGTGACGATCTTCAGCTCGTCTTAACACCACCAGTTGAATCAGACGAACCGAGCAGGAAGGATGCTCAGTTATCCAGTTTCACCAGTGCCTGGCTCCAACGTTTGACTGTTTCACTTCCTGGGACAAGACATGACGAGCCGGAAGAGCGCATCATATACGTGCTTAATGCCGACCGCAGGTTAGGCAATCCTCTCCTGCAGGTGGAACCACACATCATTCGTCAGTTAAAGTCAGGCGACTTTGGGGCCAAACGCCCATACAACTGGCAGCAGCTGGCTTGTGGGCAGGCTCGTTTCATTAAAGAGATCGATCGATCCATTGCCAGATTATGGGTTGCATGCAGTTCGAAGGATAACAAAGTCAGCCCAGGCAGACCTTTGCTACCGCCAGAGGATGCGGAGGTAATGGATCTCTTGCTTTCCCGCATCATAGCCACGGGTCGCGCGCACTGGGAAGACAATCTTGCCTGCCCGCTCACCAAAGGTCCGGCAGAAGACGGGAAGATCGAATGGATGCTGCACAAGGATGTACACCAGTCACCACAAGTGGTGCTCTGTCAAACTGCACCAGCTCTGGAGATCCTCCATGGAAGCAGCCCATGGTACATAGATGTCTCAAGCCGACAAGCCGGCATGATTAGCCTGCCGTTTTCCAGAGATACTGTGCAGGCTTTACTTTCAGCCCCGCGCATCAGACCTGCAGAAGCGGCGTCGATTCAAGCAAAGTTAAAAGAGATTAGCGCCGACCTGCCGCTACCTCAACTCAAAGTCAAAGAGGAGGTCCGCACCAACCCGCCTGTACCGTGCCTCCATCTCAAATTTCAAAAATTCAAGAATAGAGTTCTGGTCTCGGAGGGTACGCAAGAAGCATTTCTCGATGGTGCCAACGTGGCGATAGTTTCTTTCGATTATGGTTTTGATACCAGTAAATTGGCCAACTCATGGCAGAGTTATCGCTGGCTGGACGGCAAGCGGTCTATTGTCACGCAGCGCGACAAACCTTTTGAAGATGCAGTTTTTGCCAGGCTGTCACAGACGGGACTCCAGCGGTCGGGATACCTTCCTCTGCCGCCTACTCAGTCATGCCTGATGGCGCGAACCAACAGCCAGCAGACATGGCTCACCTTTGTGCAGGAGTCTCTGCCTCCGCTTAAGCAGGAAGGCTGGCGAATCATAACTGAAGACTCTTTCGGGTTCAAAGTCGTGGAGTCCAACTCCGATTGGCTCGCTCAAATTGATGAGAACGCTGGATGGTGGTTTTCTCTCGACCTGGGGATAGATGTTGACGGGTTGCGCGTTCCATTGCTACCTGTGCTTACAGAGGCGCTTTGTGCCGCTTCAACCGGGTCGCCTCTCTCTTCCATTGATCAGCTTAACAAGCACGGCAAATTCTATGCTCATCTTACCAATGGGCAGCTTATTGCACTGCCATTCGCGAGAGTGAGGGGCATACTGTCTTGCCTGATGGAGCTGCTGGACCAGCCCAATCTGTCACACTCAGGACGCTTGAGCATTTCGATACCACATGTGATGGCTCTCATGCAAAGCGATCACACTGACAATCTTCAGTGGCAGGGCGCCGAGTCGTTGCGCCGCCTGGCGCAGCAGATGGGCAGTTTTGATATCTGCCGGCAAATCGATGAGCCGGACGGCTTCTTAGCGTCGCTGCGCCCCTATCAGAAGGAAGGGATGAGCTGGCTGGAGTTTATCTCTACATTCAAGCTCGGTGGACTCTTAGCTGATGATATGGGACTGGGCAAAACGGTGCAGACGCTTGCCCACATTGCCAGGGAGAAACAGGAAGGCCGATTGGATCTCCCATGCCTGGTCGTATGCCCAACCAGTGTAGTTCCCAACTGGCAAGCCGAAGCACGACGCTACACACCGGATCTCTCAGTTTTATCGCTGCATGGATCGGATCGGGACAGCCGGTTCGCGCAGGCGCAGAAAGCCGATCTCGTCTTGAGCACGTACGGATTGCTCGTAAGGAATGCCGCCGCTCTAGCAGCAATCAAATGGCACGCAGTTATCCTCGACGAAGCTCAGGCAATTAAGAACTCTGATACAAAAGCTGCGCAAGCTGCTCTCCAACTCGAGAGCAAATACCGGCTAGCTCTGACAGGCACGCCTATCCAGAACCATCTCGGAGAACTCTGGTCGCAGTTTAACTTCCTGATGCCTGGACTGCTGGGTGACAAGAGAACGTTCGATCGGGTTTTCCGAGCACCAATCGAAAGAGACGCCGATTCAGAACGCCTCATGCTTCTGTCTTCGCGCATTAAACCGTTCATGATACGCCGAACCAAAGAGCAGGTTGCTCAGGATCTGCCCAGTAAGACGGAGATGATAAGGTATGTGGAATTGGAAGGCGCGCAGCGTGACCTGTATGAAACTGTGCGTCTTGCCATGCACCAGCAGGTTTTATCTGAAGTGAAAACGAGAGGGCTGGCATCCTGCCAGCTCATTATTCTAGATGCGCTTCTAAAACTGCGCCAGGTGTGCTGCGATCCGCGCCTGGTAAAACTGCCTGCTGCCCAGGGGATTACCGAAAGCGCCAAGCTGGACTGCTTGAAGAGCATGCTTGAGGAATTGATTGAAGAAGGAAGACAAATTCTGCTCTTTTCTCAGTTTACAAGCATGCTCGATTTCATTGCAACAGATTTGCGCAAACAGGGTATCCCTTATGTCGAACTGCGTGGCGACACCAGCGATCGCGAAACTCCTGTCAAAAGATTTCAAAATGGTGAGGTGCAACTTTTTCTCATTAGCTTGAAAGCAGGGGGCACCGGACTGAACCTCACTGCGGCCGATACTGTGATTCATTACGATCCCTGGTGGAATCCAGCTGTGGAGGATCAGGCAACAGATAGGGCGCACCGCATCGGGCAGGATAAGCCGGTTTTTGTTTACAGGCTGCTGTCGTCTGGAACCATCGAGCAGCGTATGCTGGAGCTCCAAGAGCAGAAGCGTGCTGTAGCTGCCAGCATTCTTGGTGGCATGGGTGGCGCGCATGATAGTCTTGCCCATTTCAATGAGGCGGATCTAGCAGCCATGTTCGCCCCACTACCAGCTGCCAGCGCAATCGAGAGCGTCACAGCAGGAGATGAGGCAATCTTCGAGACAGTGCCTCCGGAGCAACATTAATGACTACTATGCAAAGATTCAAAAGCATCGCCTATTAGCGCATTCTTAAGACAACTGCAACCGTTGTTAGCAGCCAAGATGCTTCAAATCTTTATTCAGCAGTTCAATATTGGCGATGATTCCAGCAACCAGACTGAAGTCGGCCAAACCGTTTACCCGTTCGAGCTCATCTTCAAGGATCAGTTTTTGCTTTAGTACTTTGCTTGCTTTGAGCCAGTTTCTCTGGTTGGACAGGAAGCCTGAGTTGTAATTCCTGCGCTCATCAGTCGTAAAAACTGATTGATCCAGACGATCACCTTTGGCTCTTCCCGGTTTTGTTGCGCGCTCTATGATCTGATCAAGCGTAAGCACAGCCGCCGGGGAGAGAGCGTCACCAAATATCTTGGCATCAAGTTCCTGCTCAGCAGTAAGCTCCTGGCTAGCTGCCAATGTTCTTACTCCCGGGCGAAAAAGTCTGTTCAACTCGCTGTCAACTCTTTGGTTATCTATCTCATCCATAACTGCAAATGTGGCGCCAAGAGTCATAAGGAAGAAAGGCGAGCCCAGAATAATCGATGCTGAAGCCAGAGACATCTTGTCGCGTGTCGAAATTGTCTTGGACTGCTCAACCCAATCTTTCCAGTTAATCTTGTTAACTTCCTTGGAAAGAATCCTACTGGAAGACTGATCGACTGAGCGGTCACAAAGTTGCTTTTCGACAAATAGATCGAGCGGTCTCATTCATATCCCTCTAGTATTGAGGACAGCCCGGGAATGCCAGGTTGACTTCTTTATAGGCGGTACGCCCAGTCCAGTACATGGGGAAAATCCCCACGCCGCCTGTCCAAAAACACAATAGCGCCAGGATGCCACTTTTGAGTCTGCGGTTTTCCCCACTGAGAGACGGAGTGCGTTCTCCCTGGACGCCTTTTTCTGAACCCAAAGGGACAACGGCTCTCCACCCAAAGCGTCAACCTGATCATCCCGAAGATCGGCCGCGACTGTGCAACTGGCGCTGTCCTCCCCTGTCCTGCGGCACACCCAGCCATCTCGACATAATCTTCTACGCTAACGCGTATCGGCCTTCGGAAAAGCTTCCGCCTCATGGCGAAATAGGAATTTTTCTGGGTGCGCTGGGACACCTGCAACCAGAATTTGGCGGACAACAGCGATAACGCCCTTTTGTAGCCGGTTTTACTAATTTGAGGTAGCAAAGCTTTTAGTCCGAGTTAGAAGGGAGAGAAAACCCACTATCCATCAGTGTTCCCACCCCGATTGCCGGTAGACACAGCTTCGCCACCTCATAGCCTACTTTTCGTTCGGTTGTTCTTTAGCTCCCGTGTCCGTCCTAAGCACTCCCGCACGTGTGCGGATGCACTGGTATTGCTCATACCAAGTGGCTATCTCAGGTAGCCCCAGGTTCTTCGCCTGGCGCTTACGATATACATCATCGATATCCGCCCAAGTGGCCGTCTCAGGCAACCCCAGCTGCCTTGCCTCACGCTGGCGATATACCCTGTCCATGTCCATCATGTCCATGGTGCTTTCTCCCTTCTGTCTGATTTTTCCAGCGACCGTGGGTGGGTTGCAGCTTCGCCACCGCGCCATCAGAGTCGATGAAACCGTGCCCAGTGGATCGGATTTATAGGCAAGTGCCTGACAAGAACCTTTTATTAGGGGCTGTTGCTACCGTATATGATGGCACTATAGGCAACGCTGCATGGGGAAATACGACTTCACTGTCCGGAGGAACCATCCTCGGAGCGATGACACAGCAAGTGTCTTACCGCCCCGAGGATGTGGCTCAGCAAGTCGCACCGGCTGAACTTGCCGGCTGCCGGACTACAGGATTCCCGACACCTCAGCCAGGAGTCTCAGCCCCAGCGCCTCGAAGCTTGCCTTCAGTCCTGCCTCGAAAGCCAGGAAGTCGTTGACTACCGCAATACCACCGCTCCTGATCATCTTCTTGATGCGCTGCTCGTGATCAGCCGGCGGTGAAGCCAGCGGGAACACACAGCCCTCGGGTCGACCCAGGTACCAGCTCTCATATTTCTCTTCCACTTGCTTTTCAGACTGTCCATGGATGGCTGCCAGCAACGCCCTCGTATCACGAGTCTGGAATTGATTGAAATGCTGCCTCACCCTGGCAGCAAGCCAGCGGGCAGCACGCACATGAGTGAATGTTAGGACAGCCTCCAATGGAAGTCTGGTAATCACCGGCTTCTTCTGCGACGTTTCCAGACCAACCCGTGCAAAGCCTCCCGCCAGCGAAAGGGCCTGGCTACCGGCAAACGTTTGCCTCTGAAATCCGCCGCTGTGTTGCGCGATTGCTTCGCTCATCAAGCGAACCGCATCCGCCAGCTCTGGTCTGATTTCCGTTTGATAATGCACGGCAATCGCGAAGTCGAGCGTGGACCTGGTGAGCTCGTGCAATCGGTCGCTGGACCCTTTCAGGCACTCCTGCCACGCTCGGACATCAAGGCAGCCGGCACGCCAGAGATTGAACACGCGTGCCAGAGCGAGGTCGAACCGGGAGTCTCTACGGTCACAGAAGTCGCCGGGAGCCTCGGAGATGGAATCATCCCCATACATCCCGTTCTGGAGCATCCAGCCCGCCAGATTGTTGACGCATGGAGAAAGATCTGCCTGCTCCTGAATCATGCTGAAGAAGCTCCGCATGAAATCAACAGCAGCAGGACCCTTACTCTCACAGTTGTAAATCTTACAGGACACCAGAGAAGCCAGACGGACCAGATCGTAAGGTATGCTGCACTCCAGCTCCCAGAAGTCGCGACCAGTGATCAGGCACTGCTCGCCGTCTTCGGAAGAGAGATTGCAGAGATTCTCGAAACTGGCAAGAAGGCTCTCGTGCGGGTACCCCGCATGGGTGTAGACGCTCCAGTCAGCCTGGGAGAACATCTCCATGTACACACGCTCAGCCAGGATCTGGCTATGCCTGTCCCAGTCCTGTAACAGTCGTTGCTTTGTTATGGATCTGGAATATGCTTTCATGGTGCTCCGTTCCTTTCTGCGGTTTGTAGACAGGTTGCAAGGATCCTGGACAAAAGCCCAATAACTTCTTGGAATTCCTCCAGAAACCTCTAACCGTGCTCGCTTACGACACCAGTGCCTCTTGATTTAAAGACATGATCCTTTGCAACAGGCACGTCTGGCAAACAGTGCCATTGCGCTTCCAACAATGTGTTTATTTGCGAGACGCATCATTAACCGAACCGACTAGCATTAGTCAATCTGGACTCGCACCCACGTTGGAATATCCTTCGTGACATTGATGACTTGCCCACAGTTTTTGCACGTGACGCACACGATCGTGGGGCACTGGTAAAACAAGGTCATGCATGTGAAGAACAGGAACATGAATTTTGCCGGTGATGGGAATTCCTCCTGCAAAAAAGGTCTCCTTTCCCAATGTTGCGAAGCAAGACGCCACACCCAGGACATTCACATTGCATGGACCAATGCTGATGCTCAATTTCCATGACTTTCATTCCCTTTCAGGCTCGGCAATAGTGAAGATTTCGAAAACGCCGCAACCCTTTGTGCCACACTGGTAGCTGCAGCACCACACAACACGTCGAGTGTGACATGTCGTGCGCTGTTTGCAGCTTTGCTATCAACGAGCCGCATAGGCTTTCTTTGTTAGAAACGGACACCACTGGCGCCGTAGCGCGTAACCAGATCCGTAATTTGGCTAACTATGTACCGATTTTCCTGAAGGAGAATCGGTACAACAGGCGCGTTTTGCAACGAGCCCACCGCGAGACTGCATCCAGTGTTTCCCTAACTCACCAAGCGACAAGCGCTAGCTGTGCAGACTAACATCGACAACACAAGCATCTTACAGGCTATATCACTACAGTTTGAAGTTACTTTGTTTGAGTGTTGTCGATGTTTTTGGTTTGTTCCTAGTCGCTGACGTTAAAGTGAGTTGAAGAATACCCTAACCTTACACACACTTATATTGAGTTTCAAACAACCAGCTCGGGTTGTTAAAGGAACATAGTACTTAAGACATAGATAAGAAGGCTTTTAGAGTAGTTTAGACAGATAATTTGTTTCCTCGATTTATATATAAAAGTCCGCTAATATAGGTATTAGGAGTTAGCATAGTTAGTGCGAGCAAGAGAAGCGGACATCTCAGGAGTTGATACCACTGGCAGTGCTCAGATGTCACCGCATATGTCCAACTAAAATATTACGCACCCGGGAGCGTTGCCTATGCAGTCTTTCCGGCTTCAATTTGCAAAAATCAACCGTAATGTGCGATATCAGTCACTCACGTGCTCACTATTTTGATCATCTTCTCTTTGAACGTGCACCCCCAGCCAGTAAATAACCGCAGTCGCCTATGGCCGGACCAGCATAAGCCACCCATACGTGCAACACAGGATCTTTAGGCAGATTGGTCATGTCCACATAAGCACCCATGAAAGGCACAAATACTGGAGCCTGCAGATTAAGTCCGTTTACTTTCATGTACATGTAATGCCCCATTTCATGCACATAAATAAGACCGACAACAACAAGAGCCCACTGCCAGCCGAAAGCCACAGCATAAATGCCGAAGCTGAGAAGCATTGTCCATGAAGCCTTAAGCAACCAGCCAGCTTTGAGCACGCCAAAGATTGCCACTTTGAATTTCAGAAAGAAAGCAGCAATGACGCCAATCATTCCCCAGCCGGCTGTTATTTTTGTTTTCTTTTCTGGTTGTGTCATTCTTCGACCCCAGTCAGTAAATTATCATGCTGTTAAGTAAGAACTACCAGAAGATGCAAAGTGGCTGTTGACAGCATAAAATGTAGAGATGAATGTAACGGCACAATTTAAGAGACTTGCCCTTACTCCGCAAGAGATGTTCGAAACCTGGTTTGGCAGCGGGTTGCAGCTTTGCGGGCAGACAATAATCATGTTTGTTCTCACTCTGCGCTGCATCATCAAAGGACAGATTGACTGGTCTGAAGTCTGGCGCCAATGTTATTTCATCGGTGTCAATTCATTTGTTGTAGTGGCTATTACAGCAGTGTTTACCGGTTTTGCCATGTCTTTGCAGATAGCCCGCGAGCTTGTCTTATTTGGGGCAGATACAGCTATTGGCGGCGTTGTTTCACTGGCTCTCATCAGGGAAATCGGTCCTATCACAGCTGGAGTCATGGTGGCAGGCCGCGTCGGCTCAGCAATTGCTGCCGAGCTCACTACCATGATGGTTACTGAGCAGATTGATGCTCTCACAGTAATGAGGATAGATCCAGTCCAGTTTCTGGTAGTACCACGCTACGTCGCCGCCATGCTCATGGTCCCGTTGCTGTCTATCTATGCCATGTTTATCGGACTGCTGGCTGGAATCAATATTGCTCACATAGCAGCTAACCTGCCGCCTGAGACATTCATGGATTCGGTCAAACAGACGATCCTCGATCGTGATTTTACAGTCCACTTTATTAAAGCCGGGATTAACGCCACTCTTGTCATCATGTTCTCTTGTGCAATTGGACTGCACACGCGCGGCGGAGCCGAAGATGTCGGGATTGCCACAACACGGTCAATTGTCTGGACTATGACGATGATATTTGTATTCAACTATATCGTCACTTCTCTTACCTACGCTCCCAGGTGACAAATAGTTATGGTTGTCGGACGTCCAAGTGAAAAATCAGGCAATGCGCCGATGATCGAGGTAGTCGATCTCTGGAAGTCGTTTAACGGCCGAACAGTGCTAAAAGGTGTCAACTTCAAAGTCTGGGCCGGCGAAACTCTGGCCATAATAGGACCGTCCGGCTGTGGCAAATCGACTATTTTGAAGCATCTGTGCGGTTTGCTGACTCCAGACAAAGGAGAGATCATCAAGCGCTCAGATGAGATTGGTTTAGTTTTTCAAAGTTCTGCGCTGCTCAATTCGCTCACAGTGGGAGAAAATTTAGCTTTAGGCTTGAGACGGCGCAAGCTTTCCAAACGGGAACAAAGCGAAATAATAATGGAAAAGCTCAAACTGGTTGGGCTGGCAGATTACATAAACACTTATCCGCCGCAACTTTCCGGCGGACAGCAAAAGCGAACAGGGTTTGCACGAGCTATTGTCAACGATCCTAAGATTATTCTTTATGATGAACCAACCACAGGGCTGGACCCTGTGATGTCAACAATAATTGAAGATTATATTATTGAGCTTGAGCATGAGCTGAAAGCTGCTTCAATTGTAGTCACTCACCAGCTTTCGACCTGGTCGAGAACTGCTGACAGGGTAAACCTTATGTTTGCCGGCAACATGGTCTGGGAGGGTAGTCCAACTGAAGCGCTACAATCTGAAGATCAGTATATGAAACAATTTGCGCATGCCACCAGGCAAGGACCGATGGCAGCAGGGAAAGTATAGGGTTTGCAGGGAAGGAACCAAGTGAAGTCAAATCAAGAGATACGCGTCGGACTTTTCGCCCTGTTTGCTCTTATCCTGCTTGTCTGGGGATGGACCTGGCTGAAAAGCTTCAATATCTTCCACATCCCGCAACAGTTTACTGTACAGTTCCACGACGTGGCCGGGCTGAACAACAATGCTACAGTCAACATCAACGGCGTACGTGTAGGCACAGTGGAGAAAGTTGAGCTTATCTCTAAAGGTGAAGTGCACGTGCACATTCGCGTCACTGCTGACAAAGTAGTGGTCACTAAAGGTTCGACTGTAACAATTCAAACTCTCGGACTGGTTGGCGCTAAATATGTTGAAATCTCCCTCCCTGAGCAGCGCGCCAGCGAACAGCCGCCTGTGCCGCTTACTGCCACAGATATGGTGGTTGGACAAGACCCGGTCAGAGTCGAGCTTGTAGTCAATGACATAGCCACACGTCTCGCTAAAGTAGTGCGATCTGTCAAGAGTGAAAAGGCCGGCACCAGTCTGGCTGAGGCTCTGGAACATTCGGGAGAAGCAGTGAAGAACATTAACGAGGCTTCCGAAAAACTCAACAAGAACATGGACAAGTTTGCCAAAGTGGCTGAAAGCGTACAGTCCACCTCGGAAAAAATTGGATCAGTAGCACAAAAAGCTGAAGGCGTCGAGACATCAGCAAAGAGCTTCCTTACTTCAGGTTCAAGTGCAATGACAAATGTAGCCAGTCTGGCACAGGACTGGCGCGGCACCAGCAGGAAGCTAAACAAGATTCTGGACAATCCCAATCTGTCAGGCGAACTAAAAGAGACAGCAGAATTGGCTCGGCAAACAGCTGACAAAGTCTCAAAAGTGTTACACGAGTTGAACACTACGGTGAAGGATGAGACGCTCAGAAAAGATGTGCTAGCTATCTTAAACCGGGTAGATCAATCTACAGACAACATTGCCAAATCGCTCAATGTAGTAAAAGATCTCTCTGGCGACGCGGGATTGCGCACTGACCTAAAGCAGATTGTAGGCGATGCTAAAGATGCCATGGTTAAGCTGGACAGCGTTGTCGGTGAACCAGGCATGAAAAACGATTTGAAGACCACAATCAACAAAGTACGTTCTGCTGCTGAAAACGTGGACTATGCCTCCCGTCAATTGAGCAATGTCCTCAATAAGAGAGCACCACTGTTCCACCTAATGTTCGGCCGCCCTGGACAGATTGAAAAAGAGAATTCACAACAACAAGAGCCAAAGTAAACGAATAGCGAGCTTCGCCACTGGCGCAAGTCCGCTATTCGTTACATTTCGTCATTTTTATTAAGGAGTTACTGAAAAAGCTTTGCGACAGCAGACCAAGCTTCTTATTGCCTCACCCATAATTGGCTTACATCAACGCTACTATCGCAGTCCCATTCAGCAATTGGCTTATTAATTTCTTTTTTTATTCAAGAAGAGGGGCAGGACATTCAGGTCCTCATTCTAAAAGGACTTCTTCTTGCTTAGTCCTAGAGCATCTCACTACTATGGCAACATTCGTTCATATATTCTTCACATCAAGAGACACCTACTTCAGCAAAACAACAAAACATCACCTGCACATTTTGGTTTAACAGTGCTGCCTTGCTTGCAAACAGCCTTTAACATGCCCGAAAGGGGGAGCGACATGTCTTATGGCACTCTCTTTCTGCTGGTAGCCTCAGGGATTGTCGGGCCGCTTCTTGCTGGATTGCGAGGCTTGGCTATTCCGATGATCTTTGGAGAGATTGCAGCCGGAGTTGTCATCGGCAAGACCGGGTTCAACTGTCTGCCGACCGGCGATCCAACTGTTGGCTTTCTCTCCATGGTCGGTCTGGCCATGCTTCAGTTCCTCGTTGGCATGCGACTGCCTCTGCGTGATGCAAACCTCCACAATGACGTCAAACAGGGTTTAATCGCAACAACTCTTGTATGTATCCTTTCTGTTCCGCTCGGGATGCTGTTTGCCAACTGGGCAGGTTTCGGGCACTGGAGCATGTTTGCAGTCATGTTTGCCGCCAGCTCAGCCGCTATTGTCATGCCGATCATCTACGAGATGAAGCTCTCTGGCGAAATGCTGCTGCGCACAATCAGCTGGGTTGTGTTGGCAGACATTACCTCTGTCATAGCCATGTCAGTTGCCATGTCGACAGGCAGCACACTGACAGCTATCTTCGGTTCACTGCTCGTCGTTGCAGCAGCAGCCGGCGCCTCAGTGCTGCTCAAATGGTTCTTCAAACAGGAGATTGGAGACTATTACAGGCACCTGTCCTGGGAGAAAGCATGGGCGCTTGATCTGCGTCTTTCACTACTGCTCCTGCTAGGGCTGTGCTGGCTGGCGCAGTCCTTCGGTGTCAGCATTCTCATCGCCGGTTTTGCTGCCGGTGCTGTAGTCTCCATCCTCGACATGCCCAGTCGACTGACCAAGCAGCTCATGGGGCTGGGTGAAGGGTTTTTCGTACCGTTGTTCTTTGTCGACCTGGGAGCACAGCTGGACTTCAGAGCACTCTGCTCGCCTGACCTCTTCGCTCTGGCAATACTCTTGTGGCTGGCTACTCTGGCAATCCACCTGCTTGTGAGCAAACTGGTACATCTGCCAGCCAGTGCAGGCTTGATTGCCACAGCACAAAAGGGTGTCTCGGCTGCCATCGTTTCACTTGGACTGGCATCAGGCGCGTTGAACTCTGGGCAGGGGGCGGCAATAATCCTGGCAATGCTACTAGCTCTGATCACCTGTTCAGTCGGAGCAGGGATGATGGCTAAAACAGAGGTTGAGCAGCCTCAGGGAATGATTCTGCCGCAGCAGACACAGACAAACGTCGCTTCTAGCGTGGAGGTTTACGATGATGGCGATGACTGAACCTCCGCCGTGCCCTCAACACCCTCGCTGCCACTCTGAGCGCCCAACATAGACATGGAGGAACCTGCCTGCCGCAACAGGGCAGGTTCCTCCATGCATATTTCTGTCATAGTCTCTAGTCGGCCATATAGTATCACAAACAACAAAAAATGCTGCAGGAGCTTGTCCCTTTTGTCGTTGATTTAGTTGGTGACCCCCTGACCAAGCGGATTAAGCCTGGGTAGGTTTGATCTTGCAAAGGTACAAATCTGTGACAAGGAGGTCACCATGAGTAAATCATCGTCTGGATCTAAGA
>CAILLX010000104.1 GCA_903835185.1 uncultured bacterium
CGGGAAAGTCTTGAACTCAAACGAGTATCCTACCGGAGCTTTTGCTAGAATTGGCTCACAGCCTGACTCCGACTGTGCCGTATATCCATTTCAGACCGTTTCAATATCTTTTAGTTACCCACCCGTTTTTCAACAGAAGCACATTTTTGCTATTACGGCTACGAGCCAGGCCACAGTTTTTAAGAGTGTTATGGCGCCTGCGATAATAACTTCTACAGGTCAATATGAAGATGCTGGTGCAGTACAAACTCTCGTCCCTAATCGCAATCTCTGGGGGCCTGTCATGAATCTTGGCACTGTAAATGCCGGCGCCCAGGTTATACGCAGCAGCTCTATATTTGCTACTGGCAATGTTAACCTTGCTGCCAGCGGACATATTACTGTTAACTGCGGAAGCGGATGCAGCAGTGGAGGTATGTCTTCTATCTTCGGGAGCAGTGTTTTCATTTGCGCTGGTTGTATTCCGACTGTAACTGCTAATACTGTCTCTGTCTCTTCATCTTCGGAATTCAGGGGTGATATTGGGCTCTTTGGCGACGCGACAACAGGCACAGTAGCTTCCTGGGGAGGGAACGTTACTCTGGTGGCGCGGGACACACGATCTGGTGGAACCATAAATGCAGGCAATACTTCAATATTGACCTTCCCTACATACGGACCTACAGTGTTCTCTTACGGTCCGCCAGCTACCGGCACTGGCAATGTTCTTGCATTAGGAGACTTCACTCAGCCCGGTGTGAATATTGCACTTGCCAGCATCATTGCTAATGGTGGAAGCACTGCTGGCACCGGCAATATTTTCCTCGGTACCACATCTCCGCTGGGTAATGCTTCTATTGCATTGGGCACCGGCGCTCTTACCAATGGACTCTATCCTGATACTGCCTGGTCATCCATTCAGGGAGCATCAATTTCAACCAATGCCATTACCAGTTATGGCGGATCAATTACGCTCATGGCTGGTCAGGATTACAGTTCTCACATTGGCTCCACAACAAGTTATGGTGATATTACGACATATGAAACTGGTAGTATCAGTATCCTGGCAGGAAGAAATATATCTACTGGTGGAGATTACATCTACACAAGTAATACAAGTGGCTATGCAGGATCCGGAGGATTCATAACTCTTGCTGCCGGACTGACAGATCGCACCGGTAGCATTAGCGTCTCCACAGGCACAGGCGCTAATGCAATGCTTGGCACTACTGATTATTACAATAATATGTGGCACACCCTGGGATTGACTGCTTCTGCACAGAGCTTTCTGGTTGGGCAAGATCTTGTAAACCTGCTCACTGCAGCAGGAAATCCTAATCCTTTAAGCGCAGCCAACGAGCAATTAAATTCGGGTTCCCTCATACCTCTGGAGGTAACTGTTCCGGCAGGGACCACCCTGTATAAGTTAAGGCCATCAGGTTCCGGCACACCCTCCCCGTTTACGCCATACTGGTTCACTCTGGATCAGTTGAACGCTCTTCTTGCCGATCCAACTAAAATCGCTGATAAAGCTGCCCTACCACCAAGCCAGCGCTCCACGTCATACGACATTTTTAGCATTACAGCAGCAAGCACAACAACTGTGTTTGACGTTACTATGGCACCGGCCATAATTACAACGACAGGTGAATTTGAAGATGCCGGTGCAATTCAGACACTGGTGCCAAATCGTTCTCTCTGGAGCTCTGCCAATTTTGTCGGCACAGTTGCAGCTGGCGCTCAAGTAGTGCGCCAGAGTGCAGTGTTTGCCACAGGCAATGTCAATCTTGTGGCTGGCGGCAATATAACGGTCAACAGTGCCGGGAGCTCAAGTGCTTTCCTCGGTTCCTCCATCTTCGGCGGCAATGTGTTTATGTGTGGAGGCTGTACACCGGCGATAACAGGAAGCACACTGACTGTTTCTTCCACCCCGTCAGTTACTGGAGGCTCGATTTCACTTTTCACGGGAGCATCAGCACCAGGAATTATCGCTGCCTGGGGCGGAAACGTGACAATGGTGGCGCGCCACGGCAGCACTGCCGACACCGGCACAATTACAACCTATAACAATGCTCACACCTTGTCTCCAGTAAACACATTCTCATCCTATGGACCGCCACCGAGTCCTTTACCGTCTCCTGCCGTTTCGGCTTATGGACCGCCAATTACAGGTAATGGCAGCATACTTGCCTTAGCTGACAGCGCCTCCTCATCTGACCCTTCCATATATCTGGGAAGCATTAACGCCAGTGGCGGAGGTTCTTCAGGTACCGGAAATATATTCCTGGGCACAACTTCTCCGCTGGGAAGTGCTTCAGTTAACTTAGACAATGGGTCCACGACAAATTCATTCTCTGCTGATATTTCTTCCTCTGCCATAAAGGCGAACTCAATCACCACAGAGTCCGTCACAAGCTTTGGTGGTTCAATTTTTATTGTCTGCGGGCTGGATTTCGACTCTCAGGCATCTGATATTACATCTTCCAACAGTGGCAGCATCAGCATACTAGCCGGCAGAAACATCTCCACCGGTGGAGACTATGTATTTAATAACAGCAACAATGTGACAACAGCAGGCAATTCCGGCGGTTTCATCACACTGGTGGCTGGTATAACCGACACCACTGGCAGCATCACAGTTGGAACGGGTGCCGGCGGTGGCGTAGCGGTCGGCAGCAGCAATGCAACCTGGCATGCTCTTGGTTTAACCGTATCCGCATCAAGCTTTGCAATCGGACAGGACATAATTACCCAAATCATGAATGGCGGCTCGACATATAGTAGAGCTTTGCAGTATGCCAATGGTTTTATCAACAGTGGTAGCACATATCCGGTAGAGATTGTGGTGCCAACCAGCACTACCTTATACAAATTTGTCCCGGCTGCAAGTGGAACCCCCTTTAATGGCGGCTATTGGGTCACACAAGATGTATTGAATCTGCTGCTTGCCAATCCAAACTTGATTCCATATTTTCTTGCATTACCTCCGTCTACACAGGTAAGTAAATATGACATTTATTCAATGACACCCAGGACCGGGCAGACACCGACTGTTTTTACCAGTGTCATTGCGCCGGCAGCAAGCACATCTACCGGAGCTGTTCAAGCAGGAAGTCTGGTGCAGACTTACGTACCAAATAATACGCTGTGGAGTAGCCCCCAATCGTACGGGACTGTGAATCTGACCTCAATTCAGCCAAGCTTTAGCACTATTTTTGCTACCGGTAATGTCAATCTTATTGCCAGCGGAAATGTAACAGTTACCGGCTCGGCATCCTCTCCGGTATTTGGCAACAACGTGCTTATTTCAGCAGGCTGTCAGCCAACAATAAGCAACGGGATGGTAAATCTCACCTCAAACAGCGTGCCAGGCGGTAACATTGCGCTCACTAACTCTCTTTATGCTTGGGGCGGCAACATTAGCCTGGTAGCTCGCGGCGGAAGCACCCCGGCGACATTGGGTACCATCACTGCTACCAACATCAACACATTCCCGTCTTATGGACCCTCTGTGTCACCTTATGGACCCGCTTCCGCGCAAAATGGCATTGGGGTACTGGCTGACGGCACGCCGGCTTCCGGCTCGAGTATTTCGTTAGGCACGCTTTATGTCTGCGGTACAGGCAGTATTTTCTCCGGCGCAATAAGTCTGGCAACTGCATCACCACAAGTTGATCCTGACAGCGGATACTACGCCCAGATTAACCTGAGCAGCGGCAAAATTGAAAGCCGCTTTTCACGAGCCCATGATTCATCAGTGCCGGCTGAAATTTCAACAGGCAGCCTGATTTGCCTGGGAGGCGGCGGCATTACAGTGTTTGCTGAAAATGCCTATAATTTCAATGGAACAGTCATTTATTCAAGTAAAGGTGGTGTCAATTTAGAAACCGGTACAGGCGAATCGTATGGCACTGGCACAATCGACTTATCAGGGCCACTTAGTATCATTGCTGGTGTAAACATAAGTGTTTACGGTGCTATCCGACTGAGCCCGACAAGCTGCAGTGACTGCACCGGCGAAAACGTAACTTTAATTGCGGGAGCCAACAATGTTCTTCAACTTAAGAGCGACTCATTTGAATTGCTTCCCAATACGGCAACCGCCACTGGCGGTTCAATTTACATTGGCAACAATACAGTCTTGCCGGCAATCAGCACCACTCCCCCAGGCGCCATAATTGCTGACGGTGGCAATGTGACACTCGTAGCCTTTGCAGGCACTCCAACCAACCCACAAGGTTATATTGATGTTCACGTTGATGGTAGAAGCTATGACCGCATTGCAATTGACACAACAGGTATCTCTGGTGGCACCAGTGGCGATGTCACAATCATATCTGGCGCTACTTCCAACGACGTTGCAAACGCAACAATTAACATTGACTCTATTGTTACCGGCTCCAGCGGGGCTGGCAGTGGATCCGGAGGCTCAATTATTATTGAGACGGCATCTCCAAATCAAACTAATCCTTTCATTATTTCTGGAAATCATGTTGTCGGCTCATTCGCCGGCGGTGTGCCGGCGCAAGGGGCGGTTTGCGCGGGAAATTTGTCAACCGGCGGCGGCGATGTATTTATACTTGCAGGTGGTAATTTAAGCGGGTCCGCAGCAAATGCTATACAGGTAGGAGATATTACAACGACTCCTGCAAATGGCATAGGTGGAAATGTGGCTATGATTACAGGAATCGGTGGCTTTGCCGGCTCCAGTTATGGTTACAACGCCAGTATCGGCTCAGTTATAACAGCCGGAACATCAACCTTTGCAGGTGGGGATGTTATGCTCTCATCTCTTGATTCTATATCGGTCAATACTGTCACTACCGGCGGTGAAGGAACATTCGGCGGGCATGCGGTACCTGGCGGACATGTTGTAATGATTGCCGGAGATTCTGCGGCAGGTCAAACGACCGCAGGCAATATCTATGTTGAGAGCATCAATACCAGCTCCACTACCGGGTGCGGCTCCGGCGTAATATTGGTGACAACAGGCAGCAGCGGAGAAATACAACAAGGAGCAGGCGGTGGAGGCTTTAACATCAATACCAGCAGTAGCGCACAAATACAAGGCTCCGGCGGTTCAATTGCCATTTCTTCTGCTGCTGGTGGAATCGTATTGGGGGACGTAACTACCAGGCAAACTTTGGCTAATGGTGGAGGTGGGGATGTATTTCTGACAAGCGGTGCTACCACTGTTGGCGTAATAATTTCAGTTCAATCAATTGATACATCTACAGGAAGCGAATCAACACCTGAGCAAACAACCTACAATGCAGGGCAGATATGGGTCGTGCTGCCTCTTGAAGGCAGCACAAATATTAGTTTGACTAATAATACGACCCAAAACCAAAATGGGTTGCGTGAAGCCAATCCCGTACAAGCAAATAAAGCTCCCTTTGCAGTTGACGGCAGTGCTTCGTCGGACTACTCGATGACATTCACACCAAGTTACCAGCTTGGTCTTACACACCAGGATGGCAGTATCGATGGTTTTAGCCCGGGCGGTTTCCTTTGGGTGAGCGATGCTGGTGGGCGGTTGGATTTGCATATATCACTTGTAAATAACACCTCTGGCGTAAGTGTGCTAGATCCTGGACTTATCGTTCCCATAGTGTCCAGAGCAGGCTTTTCACTCAACGGTACTCACGGGCAAGATATAATCGACGTTCCGCTGCCGTCGTCAGGACAGACATGGGCTGGCACCCCGAGTTTGGCTTTCTTTAGCGGTCAGGGAATAACTATTGGTGCCCCGGGAGGTATCGGTGGCAGCCCCGCTCTGCTGGACACAAATGGACAGGGCGTGCTCGTCCTTGCTGTCGGCAGCAATAATGGTGCGGCCTATATTACTGATTGGCAGACTGACGTTGACTCGAACATTGTTCTTGCCAGCACAATTGTTAACGGTCGTTCGATTGGGAACGGTTTTTCGTTCATCGGTATATTGTCGAGCCATCCAGGAAAGATTGAAATCACTGTCAACGGATCGCAGATCTCGTCACAAAACTATGTCATAAATAATGAGGTTGGTTGGATCTCTCAGTCTGCAAATATTAGCGCTCCAACTAAGATACAACTAGTCGGCGATTATATTGGTATTGATAATAATGGCAGTGTGGGGATGCTGAGCACAGCTGCCTTATACCTTAACGCTACTGATGGAGCCATTGGATACGATCCGGCGGCTCCATTACATCCCACGACTGTTTATGTCCACGCAGCATTTGTATCACTTCAGGCAACTGAAACTGCCCGGGTGTCTGACAGCCAGTCTGCAGTTCTGACAACAGGAGGCGGGACGGTCGGAAGTGACCTTTCCTTTAGCGAGTCTGCTGTGAAGGGAATGCTTGTTGTTGGTAGCCAGGGAATCTCAGCAGGTCAAGATGTTACTCTGCAGGCATATTCCCTCGGCAACATCGATATCGAGGGCAACGTCACAGCCGGTGCAGCAAGCACAATTACTGTACAGGCCGATGGTTCAGCTATCTCAGAGAATGCTCTTGCTTTAAGCTATGGCACACTTGGAACTTTGAGTGCATCAACGGTTAACCTGTATGTGAATAATGGAAGCATAGGCAGTATCGCCTTTCCGATCAAAATATTCGCTGACACATTGAGCGTTTCTGCTGGTGGTACTGCTGCCGATGTGTGCATCCTTAATGCAGGCAGCGCTTCGCTTCCGGATCTGACCTTAGTTCCCAGCTTGCGCAACCTGGTTTTTGCCACTAACGGACCGATTGCGCTTGCTGCCGACATCAACAGTACTGTGGCTGGAGGACTTATTTCTCTTACCACAACAGGAACGGGAGTCAATCCGATTTCAAATGATAGTGACTACACTCTGGTTACCAGTGGCGGGAAAGTCGTGCTGGCAACATCAAATGGTGATATTGGTAGCTCAACACACCTGATTCTTATTGTTGGTTCGTCTTCTGTCACGGCCAACGCACAGGGTGCCGGCACAGATGTCTACCTGTCCAGTAATCAAACAATAGATGTTGGTGGCAGTTCGCAAGCGAACGGCGGCACATTTACCTTAAGAACAACAGCAGGAAACATTACTGACGCTGCAGGCAATCTGATAACAGCCAGCACTATTAACCTTTTTGCCGCAGGCAATATTGGTGCAACCTCCGGCCCGATCATCAACACACCGAGCGCACCAATCAAGACTGCTGCCGGTACTGTAAATACATTTGCCAACACCAGTTCATCGTCTATTTCATCGTCTATATATGTAGCAAACAGCTCCGCCGCAAGCGTTTCGATCACTGACACTTCTAGTCACCTCAAAAATTACTACTTCTCGAACACTGGTGGTATTGCAATCGGCAGCAACATCACAGAAACAGTAGCAGGTGGTGGAATTATGCTCATGACCACCGGTACCGCCCCTGATGACATCACCCGGTCCGGCAGCTACACACTGGCAACACCTGGGAAAAAGTCGGTAACGCTAATCACGTCAAACGGGAGCATAGGGAGTGAGCGCACTCCCATTCGCACACGTACGCCGGCTCTTACAGCTTACGCAAGCGGCTCGGGCAATAACGTTTACATCGAAAACGGACTGAACACTGACATCGATGGAACTTCACAAGCAAACGGTGGCACCTTCTCGCTCTCTAGCAGTGGGGATATTACTGATGTAAGCCTGAATGTAGTGACTGCTAATTACATCGACTTGTCCACCACTCTCAATGGAGATGTAGGCAGCATATTGGCTCAGAGCGATGTTGGAGTATATTCAGTTACCACTCCTTTGCCAATCAATGCAGCAGGATTGGAGTTCCACACTGCATACGATCTGTCCGCCAACGTATACATTGCTGACAGGCAAAGCGTCAACATTGGAGCTAACTCGGCTTCTGGTGGGGCGCTTGGTCTCTCAGTGTCCGGTGGAAACATAACAAACGGTGCATGGTATATGGCTGCAGGCAGTACAGCTAATTTGTACACGCCAGCCGGAAGCATTGGAAGCTCCGGTTTCGGTGTCGGTGTTTCGGCGCCGCAGCTCATTGCCAATGCGCAACAAGGCAATGTTTGTATCTTTGACCGCGAGGGTGTCACCATTTCCGCACCGTCCGGTGCAAAAGGCACGTTCTATCTGAGCGCCGCTGGAGACATAAATATTGCCGCCAGTTTATATGTCGGTGGTGCCGCATGTTTCTTGATAGCTGCCGGTGACATTACAAACACCGGCAATCAGGGTATCAACACTTCTTCATCCACCGGCAACGGTGGCAACATACTTCTGGTTGCTGGCGCAAATAATGTGGTCAACTATCAATCGCGAAGCATGTTTGGCATCGAACCAAATTCCCCCCCTGCTAACGGCGGCAGTATAAATTTGAGCAGCAGCGGCTCTTCAGTCCTACTTAACAGCACATCAACTTCCACTGGCGGCAGCGGCGGCAATATTACGCTTGTTGCAATTGAAGGAGCAACCTCAGGGTCAGGCACCATAACCGTCAGCAACAGCGGCAGCAATGTAATTCAAACGACTGGAAAGGGCTACGGTCTTAATGGCGAAGTAACTGTTGTCGCTGGCGGAACAGCCGGCAATGCTGGTGGCTTTACCATAGCATTGGGAGGCATACTTACGGGTTCAACAACCACTGGCGGCAGCGGTAGTGGCGGTGCAATCAGTATCCAGACCGCTGACGCAAATTCACTCCTTGGAACCATCGCCGAGCCAGCACCAGTTTTTCTTAACGGCGCCAATGTCGTAGGGGCGTTTATCGGCGGCACCCCGGTGCAAGGTGCAGTCTCTGTCGGCAACTTATCCACTGCCGGTGGTAATATCATGATCGTGGCAGGGAGCAATGCAGTTGGCGTATCAGCCAATGCCATATCAGTTGGCAGCATAAGTACAACGCCTGCCTCTGGAGCCGGTGGTGACGTCAGTTTAATAAGCGGCATAGCCGGACTTGCCCCCCCGCCCCCACACCCACCCTCCACCGTCGACTATAACGTTGATGTCACAGGAGCCATATCCACAGCAGGGAGTACACGGTCTGTTGGAGGATCAGTACTGATATCATCGCTGGATTCAATCACAACGAGCACTGTCACTACCGGCGGCGGGCAAGTACTAATGGTCGCTGGCGATATGGTCGGAGCAGGTTCCAGATATGGAAATATTGCCATTGGTGGTAGCGGAATTGATACTAGCTCTTCTGCTGGTAGTGGTGGAAATGTTGTCTTGGTGACGACGAGCAATGGCACTATCCAGGGTCCCAGCTCAACGGGATTTGACATCAACACCAGTAGCTCATCTACTGTTACCGGCAGTCATGGTGGTTCTATCGCAATCTCGTCTGCTTGGAACCGTATCGGTTTGGGAAGTGTTAACACTCAGGCTGTGGCAGGTGATGGCGGAGATGTACTGCTCACAAGCGGTGGCGACATAGCTCCGCATGATCTGAATGCAGCAATAACTGTTGCCGTGATTAACACATCAACAGCCAGTGCATCAGCCAATGCCGGTCAGATTTGGCTGATAACATACCCGCAATCTCCACTGAGCATTACCACAACAATTCAGAACCGTGCTGGCATTCAGGAAGCTGCTCCAGTGACAGGCGGCAGAAGTGCCTATGCTATCGATGGGAGTCTGTCATCTTATCCTGTGGTTTTTGTACCAAGCTACTGCCCGAATGGAACTACAGTTCAGACCGGCTCTATTAGCGGTTTTGGCGCAGGAGGGTATCTGGAGATAGCTGATACTGCCGGTGCAGTTGATTTGCAGGTGTCTATCACCAACACGACGTCAGGGCTTGCACTGAAAGATAATGGCTTAATAGTTCCACTCATCGCCTTTGGGGGCTTCAGTTACACCGCCGGGTTTAGCCTGACCGGCAATCACGGTTTGCAGTCGAACACAATTGAAGTGCCGGTAACCTCTAATGCTGGAATTCCCCAGATTGGGCTCTTTAGCGGACAGGCTATTAACATAGGAGCTGCTGCTTTCCCAGTGCTTTTGACCACCCACAATCAAGGGGCGCTGCAGATTGCCGCCATCGGCAGTAGCTACGGTGGGGTATTTATTGCACCGAAGCGCACCAGTGACAATCAGACGATTAATTTAGGGAGCACGGTTGTAAACGCCCTTTTGGGAACCACGGGCTTCACCTTGGAGGCAGCATCGCCGTTCTCGCAGGCAGGCACACTGAACATAAATGTTGTGGGCAGCCAGGCATCATCGCAATCGTACACATTGATCAATAATTACACAGGTGACATAGCTGTGTCGGCAAACATCTCAGCACCTGGCTCCATAAGGCTCGCGACTAATGGCAACATTTCGGAGAGCTCCGGCAAGTATCTTTTCAGCGGTGCTGTCACCCTGGAAGCTACCGGCAACATCGGTGGATCTGGGAGCTCGGTTTTCATTGATGCACCAAATCTGACTGTTGATGGGCTTGGCTATATCCCCATCTACTCCTATGTCGCGGATATTCAAGGAGTTAATATTGCTGGAGAATCGAGAGTCAAGAGCAAGTTCTATCTCATTAGTTATAGTGGAGATATCACAGTCTCCAATAGCCTGACTGCTTCCAACAATGGTGCTCCGGGCGGGCAGATAATATTATTGGATGCCGGCGCAGGTTCTATCACTGTGTTAGCCCAAATTACAGCAGACGGTACCACTGGCGGACAGGTCGTTCTAGTGACTAATAACGGTGGCATAAACACATACTCGCCAATCAGTGCAAACGGCACAACTGGTGGGGTAGTCTTTACCTCATCTTCTGGTGGTGATACAAATATCAACTCGTCTATTTACGCAAACGGTACTACCGGCGATGGCGGCTTGATTAACTTGATTTCTTATAGTAGTGAAACAGTCAGTGCCGACCTCTTAGCCAACTCTACCGGGTCCACTGGAGGAGCTATCGTTCTGCAGACGATCAACAACTTAACAGTCAGTCCTGATGTGACCATTGCAGCAAACGGCGTGTCCGGCGGCTATATGGATATATGGCCAAGCGGTATTTGTACCATCGGTTCCGGGGCTATGATACAAGCTGATGGAACATCAGGAGACGGCGGAGGCATAGCATTTTCTTATTTCTCACAAAGCAAGACTGCGTTGAATATCGTCAATAATGGCACCATTGAGGCGTGCAATTTAGCCAATAATTCGGGGCGGGTTGCCTTTGGTACTGACATATCTAGTTCTATCACTATTAGCGGCACTGGTACTCTGCGGGCTGGAGAGTTTGTCGGACTCGGCAATATAGATTTCACCGACCTTTCGGTAATAGATCCAATTCCGTTGCCTGTTAGCAATAGATTCAAGTATGGAAACATTAGTGTTTCACAAGGGTTGATCAACACACCATTAATATTGGTCTCCGGTCCGCCGACTCCAGTGCCGCCGACACCTATTGTTCGGGTACCAGTTGTTTCAGTGGCTACAACACCAACACCTGCGGTATTTTTCCTCCCCGGCTATCCGCCTAATATGCCGTCTCCGGTTGCTGTGGCTACCGATCTTACTCATATGGTGACGCCGGCATCGGCACTACTGTCTGGTCGGAGACGGGAGCTGGAATCGTTTGTGGCATCTCTACCAACGAGCAACCTAGCTGTTTGTCTGGTTGGTGAGTTTAATGCTGATTTTGTGGCTGATTTTTATAAACATGGTATTACAGTTGGCAGTAATACTGGTGGAAACTCAGTCTCACTGACAGATGGGAATGCTCTCTTTGCACCGCCCAATGCAATTGTGGTCCATACATCGGGAGCTGATATCCATATCGCTGCCGGTTCAATGGTCTATGTGTCAGTACACGGCTCGCAAGTCGTAGTTTACAACCTTCATGACGAGCGAGCCGCCGCGGTTCAAGTTGTTGCCGGTGGATATACTACAAATCTCAGAATCAGCAGAATGGCTGTTATAACCAGTGCAGAAACCAACAACTTTGAGGCTGCAGCACCAGGTGAGTTAGTTTCCTATCGTGATCCGGTTGCGCACAAACTAAACAATGGGACGCTATTCCTGGCTGAGTTCTCTATGGTATCTGCTCTGGCTAATCTGCCTATAGTGCACGCACTTAATTCTCATGGTACTTCCGAGACCAGCCGCATGATCAATCAGCTTTACAAGAATGCTGCCATAGTTACGTTGATAGATCCGACAGGTAGAGCATTTGTCGGGCGGTCCGGGAGCAGCACACCGGGAGACAATAGGTGAGACAGGACGATGGGCGGATGCAATCCGCCTTTACAGCCGCCCAATAGAATTGATAAAGTGTAGGGGCGCGTCGGGACGCGCCCGGTGGGCAGCTCTCGAGCTGCCCCTACAGCTGTCCACCCCTACGGTTCGCCATCGCAGCTGCCCCTCTACGGCTGCCCCTCGGTCATCGCAGCGGCTTAAGTAGGGGCGCGTTGCACGCGCCCGCTGGGCGGATGCAATCCGCCCCTACTAACAGTATGGGGCGGCTCGGCAGATCGTTAATGTCCTGCGAAGTAACTGGCGCTTGACGCGAGCACTACCAGCAGAAAAACCAGACCTACAACAAGTGCTATCTGATCGCCTTTGGTGACGTTAACTGCCATCAGGACCTCCCTTGGTGGATATTGAAATATTTGGCTTCAGGGTGAATGACAATAATTGCCGATGTGCTCTGCTCAGGCACCAGTTGAAACTCATCAGTAAGAGTAATACCAATGCTCTCTGGTTGTAACAGTTCAAAAAGGAGCGCTTGATCTTCCAGATTGGGACAGGCTGGATAGCCAAAACTGTACCTGGTTCCGCGATAGCCTTGATTGAGCATTTTTTGCAGACTGCTGGCATCTTCGCTGGCAAAGCCAAGTTCTGCACGGATTCTCTTGTGGACTATTTCAGCTGCTGCTTCTGCTGACTCAACTGATAGACCGTGGAAGTAGAGATAGTCGGTGTATTTATCTGACTTGAACAGCTCTTGTTCGTATAAACTGGCGGTCGCACCTACTGTGACTATTTGCATAGGCACTACATCTATTCTCGGTTCATCAGCTGAGGCAAAGAAATCAGAGATGCACAGGTGTCGTCCGTGATCTTGTCGCGGGAAGTGGAAGCGAACCCACTCAGTTTTCCGGTCGGGGCGGAAGACTATTAGATCGTCTCGATCTGACTGGCACGGGAAATAGCCGTATACTGCGCTGGCAATCAGCAGCCTTTCCTCTACACAGCGTTGCTTGAGCGTCTCCAGGGCAGGGCGAATCCTGCTGGCGACCAGCTGATCAAATGAGTCCTGTGGCAGATCGCGCTGGCGCACTTGCCATTGACCACGAAAGAGAACAGTCTCGTTGAGATGGGCGAAGACTTCTGCCAGAGGGATCTCGGCAATAATTTTGGCATCCCAGAAAGGCGGATCGGGAATTGGCAGGTTGCGCGCAACATCAGATCTAAGTGGTGGCAGGCTGACCGGTCTGTCCACAGATCGATCCGTGCTCTGTTCATGATTCGCTGGTATCGCTGGTGACCAGTTTGCTGTTGGCGAAGCGAGACCACCATTGGAAGACTGGGCAGATCGATGTGTCGGTGGAACAGTTTGAGACGAGTGGTCTTGCTTGGCAAGCATCTCCATGATATGAAGATCGTCGAAAGCATCTTGACCGTAATACACCTGACCGCCATAAGTACTGCGACAATCTTCCTCGACATAGCGCCTGGTGAGAGCAGCACCGCCAAGAATGACAGGAGTGGTTATATTGTGCTGATTTAAGACTTCCAGATTCTCTTTCATGACTACAGTCGACTTGACCAGCAAGCCGCTCATGCCGATACAGTCAGCTTTATGCTCGGCAGCTGCAGCAATGATGTTCTCAATCGGTTGTTTTATGCCGAGATTGATGATCTTGTAGCCGTTGTTGGTCAAGATGATGTCGACGAGGTTCTTTCCAATGTCGTGCACATCACCTTTTACTGTGGCTATGACCATCGTTCCTCGTTGGGCGCCTTCGACACGTTGCATTAACGGTTCTAAAAAAGATACTGCTGCCTTCATCGTTTCAGCTGATTGCAGGACAAAAGGCAGCTGCATCTTGCCAGCCCCGAAGAGGTCGCCGACTACTTTCATGCCGCCGAGCAGGATATTGTTGATTATCTCCAGGGGAGGATATTTCTTTAGGGCAGCTTCAAGATCTGTTTCCAAACCGACACGGTTGCCTTCGATTATGCGCTCCTTAAGAACCTGCTCAATCTCTTGCGGTTGCTCTGATTTGACTCTCCGGGCGCCACCAGTTTCGTGTGATTTGTAGAAGTCGAGAAGGGCAAAGAGTGGATCGTGCCCAGGTGTTCTCTCGTCGAAAATTAGCTTGCGGTGGTACTCGCGCTCTGATTCGTCGATCTGATAAAGAGGCAGAATGCCGGCAGCATGAACAATTGCCATGTCGAGACCGTATTCGAGGCAGTAGTGCAGGAATACTGAGTTGAGGGTCCTTCTTATGCCAGCGGCAAAGCCAAAAGAGACGTTGCTTATGCCTAAGCTGCAACGCACGCCTGGAAGATGCTCCTTAATTAGCTTTATGCCGTTGAGTGTCTCGAGACCCAGCTTGCGGTCATCCTCATTGCCTGTTGCCAGTGTAAAAGTAAGGCAATCGAAAATTAGATCTTCTGGAGACATGCCCGCATCAGTGGCGAGTTTGTAAATGCGTTTAGCTACTGCCAATTTTTGGGCGGCGCTCTTGGCCATGCCGTTTTCATCAATAGTAAGAGCGATGGCGGCGGCACCAAACCTGGTCAGCAACTCTACCTTGCGTAACATCTTCTCTTCGCCATCTTCCAGGTTGATTGAGTTGACGACTGCTCTGCCGGCTATAAGCTCAAGAGCAGCCTCGACAACAGGATATTCGGTGGAGTCGATAACGAGAGGGATCTGGATGTCTGTATTGAGCCGTTTGACCAACTTGCTCATGTCGCGTACTTCGTCTCGCCCCACATAGGCAGTGCAAACATCTAGCAGATGTGATCCTTCCTGCTCCTGTGCTCTGGCAGCAGCTACCATACCGTCCCAGTCATCAGATTCGAGGAGCTGTTTGAATTTCCGGCTGCCGTTAGTGTTTGTGCGTTCGCCAATAATAATCGGCGGTGGATCAATGCGTGTTGCGCAGGCTGTATATAGTGATGAAACTGCAGGAGTGAATTCAACATTTCTGGCTAGCGGCTGGAGATCGCCTATGACAGCGCATACCCGGCGCAGGTGCTCAGGGGTCGTGCCACAGCAGCCGCCGACAATGTTGACTCCTAACTGGCGTGCAAAATAGTTGAGCGTCTCGGCCAGTTCGTCCGGTGTTAGTTTATAGACTGTCTGTCCGCCTATGTTCTCAGGCAGCCCGGCGTTGGGCAAAACTGAGACTGCCTTGCGACTGTTGTTGCAGAGATAACGTACCGGGTCGATCATCTCTTTAGGTCCGGTGGCGCAATTAATACCGATTACATCTACTGGAAAAGGATGGAGTGTTGCCAGTGCTGCAGATATGTCCGAGCCGACCAGCATAGTACCTGCAGGCGGCGCTTCTATGGTGATCTGGACAATCATCGGTAGTTTGCGCCCGATTTTGCGACAGTACTCCACCATGGCTACAATGGCTGCTTTGGCTTGCAGCAGATCCTGTCCTGTTTCAAACTGTAAGACATCGACTCCGCCATCTACCAGACCGGAGACTTGCTGGTAGTAAGCGTCTTTCATCTGGCGGAAGCTTATCTGCCCAAGGGATGGCAACTTGGTAGTCGGACCCATCGAGCCGGAGACGAAACGCTGTCGTCCTTTTTGTGAAAAATCGGAAGCGACCCGGCAAGCCAGCTCTGCTGCTGCCTTGTTGAGGGCATAAGCACGGTCAGCCAGTCCAAACTCGGACAGGACAACAGGCGAGCCGCCAAATGTGTCTGTTTCAATCACATCGCAGCCGACGGCAAGAAAGTTGGCGTGAATCTGCTCAATGATGTCCGGGCGACTTTCAACCAGAATCTCATTGCAGTTCTCCAGTCCGTGATAGTCGTCGAGTGAAAGGTTGTACTGGTGGATAGATGTGCCCATAGCCCCATCGAAGATGAGGACTTTTTGTTTGAGCATGTCGAGAAAGTTCATAGCCATGTTTAGACACCGGTACTTGGCAATGTGGTTTTGCTTACTTTAGCTATTTTAGTTGCTATAGGCAATGCAGGAGTTTTGGAGAAGCCTGCTGGAAAAGGATGCTATGTGGTACGGGTAACCGGCAAGGCAACTCAGTTCAGGAACAGGGAGAAGTCTCTGGTTGCATGCAATCCCAATCTGGCAGACAATAGCAAGCGGCTGTGGCTATAGTCTGAATGTACGGAGGATTAAGGATGGACAAGTACTATATAAATGAGGTAATCCGCCGTATAGAGCAGGAAAAGAGTGTTCATGATGACAAGTTTGTTGGCAATCCACTCCATAAAGACTGCTTGCCGCGCTTTGACGATGTGCTGGACAAGCTGAACCAGGAGCTGGCGAGACTTGAAGAGACCAACTCGCGGGCAGATCTGCAATCCTGACTCTAGCATCTTATACTAGGGTTATCGCCAGGCTTTAATTAGGCTTTGTCTTATATCAGCTATAAACTGCCGGGCGGACAATGTTAAGGTTGCCTGCCTGGTTTGGGGCATTGGACGCAGCGCCAAATTTACTTTTAGCCTTGTTGTATTTACCTTTTGGTAGGGAACTGATCTATTGAAAAATGTCGCTAACTTCTAACCAACCTAGAGCGTTTTCCTGTTTTGTTTGCGGCAAACCTATAGGCTCTCTGCTGCCAGTGTTGCCGGCGCCTAGTGAGGCAGATTCTTACTTCTGCTCTTCATGCAATCAAGCTGTCTGCCTGCAGCACTTTATAGCTGTCAGACAGATCTGTGTTCGATGTGCCCAACAAGGAAGAGGCTGGTGCAGTCTTCCATTGTTTAAATTTCTCTCCCGAACTTTTAGAAGGTATGTGTCCTGACGGTAGCAGAGCTTCTTTTTAAAAGTGTATTAGAACTAATCAGATTTGTACGGAACACAGGAAAGCCATACAAAATTATACTCTCGCTTATATGGCTGAGTGGAAAAGCATGGGCATGGCGTAAGAGGAAAGCTGTCCCTGCGCGAGTCGATTCTGGTGAGGAGTAGCAGCATCCTGGGAGGCTGGCATATCTCCTCGAACACAACTGGGTCTTTAATATGACCGATCCAACGAAGGCACAATTCTGCCCTGACGATGCACTTTCTAGTGGCTGCACTAAACAGTTACAAGAGTTGCAATTGCTGCACTCTAAGCTTCAACAACTCAAGGAAGAAGCAAGAAGACAAAGTTTAGTTCATGAGCAGACGCTCTGCGAGATGAAGTTGCTGACAGGCGAGTTGGAGCAGGCTCGCGATCAAGCTCTGCAAGCTTCGCGTCTCAAGTCGGAATTTCTTGCCAATATGAGCCACGAAATTCGTACTCCGTTGAACGGTGTGGTCGGCATGACCAAGCTCATGTTGCGCACGCCGCTGGATCCGGTGCAACGCGACTATGCCAATATTATTCATGAATCAGCCAATGTTTTGTTGGACATAATCAACGACATACTCGACTTCTCTAAGATTGAATCTGGCAAACTGATTGCCGAGCCAGTAGATTTTGATGTTGCTGCCATGGTAGACGCATCTGCCCAGCTGATGGCTGCCCAAGCAAGAGCCAAGCAGCTGTCACTTATGACTTTTGTCTCACCCGAGATCCCATCTGTTCTTCGAGGTGATGAAGGACATATCAGACAGGTTCTGCTTAATCTGCTCTCTAACGCTGTGAAATTTACTGAAAATGGAGAAGTGGTTGTTGATTGTTAGGAGCATTGGGATTTGGCCGGGGTCGAGAGTGAGATGGCGGCCGGTTAAAATATCTGAATAATCGCCGCAGGGAAGTAAAGGGGGTGGCGCTTGTCCAGTACCTTGTTGTTGTTAAGGCAATAAAGGAAAGGACAA
>CAILLX010000105.1 GCA_903835185.1 uncultured bacterium
CGGCTTAAATCGCTAGAACCATCACCAGTTGGCAAATGTTCACATTAACCGTTGTCTACGTAGACACTAAATCGAAAATTGGAAAGCCCCACCGGTGGTGCATTTCCGAAACCGGGCAGGTTGTCAGAAAGGAAGTTCCGCTGTAGCGGCGGCTACCGTAAGGGTGGCTACCGTAGCGGCGGCTACCGTAGCGGCGGCTACCGTAGCGGCGGCTACCGTAGCGGCGGCTACCGTAGCGGCGGCTACCGTAGCGGCGGCTCGAGAGCCGCCCAGTCCAAGGAGCTCACACCTGGGCGAGCACCATAGACTATGGGCAACTTGGGATTCTCGGCGTCCTGAGCCCATTGGACAGGATTGTCTCGAATATACTGACGCAGCGCAAGCAACGCCTTGTCGCTGCGTATAATGTGCTCATAGTAGTTCTGTTGCCAGATCTGAGTCCTGGATCCCTCCTGTGCCTTGATGCGTCGGCTGGAGACTGTCTTGAAGGCTCCAACCAGGCTTCCGAGTGGTTTAGAGCAGCCCTCTGCCAACCAGATGATCGCATGTAGATGATTGGGCATCAAAACCCATTCATCCAAATGAACAAACGGATATTTCTGAGCCAGCCATCGCCAACTCTCTTCCACAACATGACCGCACAACGTCACCTTGACAGCAATATCCTCCATCTCTCCAAAAAGACACCTCCGATCCGCTGCACAAATCGTGACAAAGTAGGCACCGATGCTGGCGTAGTTATACCCAGGGAGCCGCACTGACCGACGATATGAAAACGCAGGACACATTACTCTGACACCCATGACTTGCTTCTCAAAAAGATAGACGTCTCAACTCCATAGTTGGTTCACCACTGTACTGCAGACGACCAATACCGCACTGTGGGCGGCTCTCGAGCCGCCCCTACGCTCCACTCAACGCAGTACGGACCGCACTACCCTCCAGCACGATTCCAAACGCCCTAATTAAGCCAACCCTTATCTAAACGGTATTGTGTCTAGCCGAGTAGCAGTAAGAAGTAAAGGACCTGCAATAACAACTCAAAGTGATCTGGTACTGCGAGAAAGCGGCGTGCCAGTTTGATTACATCCAGTGGATGCTGTGGCAAAACCGTTCCTGCGAATGGCCTGGCTATACCAATTACCGCTGTCCTTAATTATGCGTTTTTGCGAAGAATGATCAACGTGCACCAGTCCGAAACGCTTGCTGTAGCCGTACAGCCACTCAAAATTGTCGAGCAGAGACCAGACAAAGTACCCGCGCACATCCACGCCGGCAGCTATAGCTTTATACACTGTAATTAAGTGGTTGCGAATAAACTCCAGCCGTCTGGGATCATGCACACAACCATCAGCTGAAACCTCATCTGCGAAGGCAGCACCATTTTCAGTTATATAAACAGGCGGCAGCCTGTACTCATTGTGCAGCCGATAGAGCAACCTGCCCAAAGTAGCAGGAGTAACCTCCCAGCCCATCTCTGTATACTCGGCACCGGCAACCGGGTTCACAATACCTGATTCTCCAATAAGATTACGCGAATAATAATTGACACCAAAAAAATCCAGCTTCTGTGCAATAAGCGCCATATCTCCAGCAGCAACGTCAGGAGTTTGTCCTTTATACGCCTGCCAGGCCAAGACTGGATAATGTCCACGCAGAAGAGGATCAACAAACCAGCTCTGCCCTTTTTGCCACATAAGCTCGGCCATATCCTTTTCAGCCGCAGAGCTGCCAGCCGGCTCAGAAGGCCAGAGACTCAGTCCAATACCCACCTGAGCTTCAGAACAGGAGGCGCGGAGCGCCTGCGCCGCCAGCCCGTGCGCAACAAGGGCGTTGTGCGCAGCCTGTAACGCTAGCTTCTCGTCGGTCAATCCTGGAGGATGGGCTCCCGAACGATATCCTTCAAAAGTAAAAACTGCCGGCTCATTGAGTGTAGTCCAGAAGCGTACACGGTCGCCAAGACGGCGCACCATCGCTGCTGCATAATCAGCGAAATAAGCACCAACATCACGATTGGTCCAGCCACCCAGCTTCTCTAGCTCGTCTGGCAAGTCCCAGTGGAATAGTGTAATGAACGGTTCAATACGAGCTGCCAGCAACGAGTCAACCAGGCGATCATAAAAATCCAGTCCGGGCATATTAACCTGCCCCCTACCAGCAGGCATCACCCTTGGCCATGACACTGAAAAGCGATAAGACCTTAGATTCAGCGACCTCATCAACTCAACATCTTCACTCCACAGGTGATAGTGGTCGCAAGCAACGTCTCCAGTATCGCCATTAAGTATCCGTCCTGGTATATGGCTGAACTTATCCCAGTTCGATTCTCCTTTACCGTCGGCCGCCCAGCCTCCTTCAATTTGATAGGCAGCAGTTGCTGCGCCCCAGAGGAAATCTCGTGGAAAACTGAAATTATTGGCTGTCATCGACAGGCACCTCCTCACTGGTTGTCTTACTCCTCCGGGAAAGATTGGCAAGCTCCTGTTTTTCGCCGCGGCGTGAAGCAGCTCGATAACGTCCGCTCAGCCTGGGAACTAACACCCCTTGATCTTTGCCCCCAACTACTTTCACTGCTGCATCAACTTTTTGCGATGTCACCTGACGCAGTTTGTTCTCTGCTTGCGCCTCAGCTACAAGAGTTTTGTAGCTCTCGTAGCGGCTCGGTGCAATTTTCTCCAGATTGGACAAAACATTGCACTCCTGTTCAACCAGATGCATACAGTTGGAAAACTTACAGTCTGCATAAAGTTCAGCCAATTCAGGAAACTGGAAGAAAACTTCGTTAGGTTCGGGATGTCTGAGCTCAGAGAGGTTAAAGCCAGGAGTATCAGCAATCCAGCTAGATTTTGCTGCTGCTTGCCTGCCTGTGTCGATACGATACAGTTCGCTGGAAGTCGTCGTATGCCTGCCGAGACAAGAATCTTCGTACACAGCGCCAACCTTGAGATGCAGCTCGGGATCAAGAATATTGAGGATACTCGACTTGCCTACACCCGAAGGTCCGGACAGGACTGACACTTTGCCTCTAAGGACAGAGATAAGAGTATCCATCCCTTGTCCTGTTGCAGCAGAGACAATGATTACGAAGTACCCTAGCGGCTCATAAATCTTTTGTAAAGCCTCAAGCTCTGTTGGGCAGGCAATATCACACTTATTAACACAGACAATTGGTAGCGCCGACCCCATCTCCAGCTGGTAATGGACCAACAGTCGATCACACAAAAGCGGGTTCCATTCCGGCTGATGCACTGACTGTACAATAACTACCTGGTCGACATTAGCGACCGGTGGACGAGACACAAAGCTCCGCCGCTCCAGCCGAGAGACAATCACGGCTGAGCCAGCAGTGCAATCAACCTCGTCCAAGACAACAAGATCACCGGTCAAAATTGAGACCTTCTCTTTCTTGAGCCGTCCTCGCCAGGCACACAGCAAGGTCAGACCCAGCTCATCCGAGTGCACCAGACAGCCACCTGCGTGGCTCCTCAATACAGTTCCTGTAACCATTCCTGGTTATTCCAGTTAAACCTTATCCCAACCATCTTAGAATACACTAGAATTCCTAAAGGCAGCCTTAGATGAGCACGGCAACAATGTGTCCACCAGAACTCCCAGTCGAACAGAATAATGAAAGAAGTGAAACAGCGGTCCTTTCACACATTCGCAACATAGCCATTATTGCGCATGTGGACCACGGCAAAACAACACTTGTTGATGGTTTTTTGCGCCAGACAGGCGTTTTCCGCGACAATCAAGAATTGGTGGACTGCGTCATGGACTCCAACGACCTGGAGCGCGAGCGTGGAATCACTATCCTGGCTAAGAATACTGCAGTTGTATATGAAGGGCATCTAATCAACATTGTTGACACGCCAGGTCACGCAGACTTTGGTGGTGAAGTTGAGCGAATCCTCGGCATGGTAGATGGAGCTCTGCTCATTGTCGATGCAGGCGAAGGTCCTATGCCCCAGACCCGCTTTGTATTGCGCAAGGCTCTCGAGCGCGGCTTACGCCCAATTGTAGTGATTAATAAGATTGATCGCCCCAATATAGATCCTAATTTGGCAGTCGACAAAGTTTTCGACCTTTTTGTCGAACTGGGAGCTGACGGCGCTCAACTAGATTTCCCATACGTCTTTGCCTCAGGCATACGAGGAATCGCCTCGCACCGGGCTGAAGAGGAAGGTTCTGACCTGCGCCCGCTGCTCGATCTCATGATCAAGCACTGCCCGCCGCCAAAAGGTGATCCAGAACAACCTTTTCAGATGCAGATAAGCATTCTCGACTACAGCGATTACATCGGGCGCATCGGAATCGGTCGCATTTATAACGGCACTATTCACAACGGCGAAACAGTGCAACTCTTGAAAGAAGATGGTGTGCAGGTAAAAGGCAAGATCACCAAACTATACTCTTTCCAGGGTCTGAAACGTCTAGAGGTAGAGCAGGCTTTTGCTGGTCAAATAGTGGCAGTATCCGGTTTTGCTACAGCTAATGTCGGCGACACTTTGGCTTCTGGCGACGAGCCTGTCGAACTTCCACGCATCAGAATCGACGAGCCGACAATGAAAATGTCTTTCCTGGTCAACGATTCTCCTTTTGCCGGGCAGGAAGGACGTTATGTAACTTCACGTCAGGTGCGAGAACGCCTCTGGCGTGAGCTGGAGACTAACGTCAGCTTGCGTGTTGAAGAGACAGACAGCACCGACACTTTCATGGTAAGCGGTCGTGGCGAGCTGCACCTTGGTATTCTCATTGAGACAATGCGGCGCGAAGGCTATGAATTTGCCGTGTCGCGACCCGAGGTAATCGTCAGGGAGATTGCCGGCGAGCCATGCGAGCCGTTCGAACGACTGATGGTTGACGTAGCTGAAGACTACCTGGGTGCAGTCATGCAAGAGCTCGGACCGCGCAAAGCAGAGCTGCAAAACATGCACATGGATCGCACGCAGGCTCTGCTCGAGTTTGTTGTGCCGACTCGAGGCTTGATGGGGTTCCGCAGCGAGTTCCTGCGTTTAACTAGAGGCAACGGTGTCATGAACCATGCCTTTTTAGAGTATCGTCCCTGGTCTGGCGAAATTGCCCGCCAGAGAAACGGCGTTCTTGTTGCCTGGGAAGAAGGCGAAGCAACAGCTTATGCGCTCTCTGGTGCTGAAGATCGCGGGGTATTCTTTATCTCACCCAGTACCAGAGTCTACGGCGGCATGATTGTAGGCGAAAATAGTCGCAGCCAGGACATGCACATTAACGTTTGCAAAATGAAGAAGCTCACTAATGTGCGCAGTTCAACAGGCGATGTACTCGTTACACTGCAAGCTCCCATGGATATGGGTCTTGAGCGCTGTCTCGAATATATTCAAGCAGATGAGTTGCTCGAAGTTACCCCTAAATCTATCCGCATGCGCAAGCGAGTGTTGCCACGGCGATAGATGTGGCGCGACCATGGCAAAGCATACAGAAGAGCGCTTGGGAAAATTGCTTCTGTTGAAAAACGGGTGGGTAACTAAAAGATATTGAAACGGTCTGAAATGGATATACGGCACAGTCGGAGTCAGGCTGTGAGCCAATTCTAGCAAAAGCTCCGGTAGGATACTCGTTTGAGTTCAAGACTTTCCCG
>CAILLX010000106.1 GCA_903835185.1 uncultured bacterium
AAGAAGCTTGCCAGAGCAGAGACAAGCAGTGCAAAAGCCATGGCTCTGAGCGGCTGTGCGATTGCCCGGACGTGATCTAACAGCAACCCGAGCAGTCCTGTAATGATTAAACATGCTCCAAGCGAGCCACCCTCATTAATGTGATTAAGCCAGGCGTCAATGACGGGGCTATACGGGAATTTGTCGGCAAACACGATGATTTCGTCTTGGAGGGACCCGAATTTCTCTTTAATGAAGGCACCATTACCGAGCGTATTACCTATAATCCCGATGGGATAATCCGGCGAATTAAATAGGACTTTCCAGCCAAACAAATTGTTAGACTAGGGGCTAGTAAAAACGGAAGACTGTAACATACCAGCATGATCAACCCAAACGCAGGTAACGCTCTCGGACTGCACCGTGCACTCGGGTCTGTGAGTGCAATTATTGATAAATGTGTGAGGAAAAATGATGGAACCCAACTTTATGGGCATAGCAGGCGCCTCAGCCAGTTACGAGCAATACAATAAGGCAATCCAGATTCTATCCCAAGCTGTAGAGTTAAACGAATTATCTGGCAAAACAATTCTGATAGTTGGCTATAGCGGACTTATCGGCAATGCCCTTATTGAGATTATTAACAATGCCAATGCAACAGGATTGCTTCGCGCGCCAATTGAACTGATTGGTGCTGCCACTCGCCTGGATAGTAAAGCCCGACTTGCAGCATCCGGAGTAACTTTGGTACAAGGCTCTGTGGCAGATCCAGACCTGTACAAACGCCTTCCAGAGTGTGACTACATAATCTATGTTGCCGGTACCACCAGCGATTACTTAGCTAAACCCAGACAAACGGTTGAAACACAGACGTATGGGCTGCAACTCTGCTTGGAGAGATTCAAGATTTGTGCAGGCTTTCTCTTCATTAGTAGTACTCGTGTCTATGGGCGTATCACATCAGGTGAGCCCCTTACTGAGGAAACTCAGGCTATAGTCACTCCTATGCAACTGGACAACGTTTATGATTCAGCCAAACGCCTTGGTGAATCGCTGTGTCTGCGTGCCTCTGTATTCAACAATACCAGAGCTCTAGTTGTGCGGTTGTCGAACATCTATGGATTAAAAGAGAGAAGTAATTCGCATACTATAATTACTACCCTTATACGGCAGTCTCTAATGCATAGACATATGGAGTTAACTGGGCCGCCGATCTCGCTGCGCAACTATTGCAGCGCAATAGATGCAGCCCAAGGAATACTCAAGACACTAATGAAAGGTGCACCTGGACAGGCGTACAACATTGGCTCTGCTGAACACCTTTTGACCAAAGAAGTCGCTGAGATAATTGCCGCTCGAATGCCATTTGAAGTGACAATATCAAATAGGAGCAGCAGTGATCCACCATCAATTCAACGAGTTTCTATTGAAAAAGCTAAGTCGCAGTTAAAATACATACCACTTTTGACGCTTGAAGAGCTAGTACCAGCAATGGTTGTTGAAATGGTAAGCTCCAAATTGACAGGACAGTAAGAGGAATTCAGCACTCACCAGACCCTCCACGTTGCACGAAGTACACCCCTGCTAACAACGTGTGCCCAACAGTTGGCAGCGGTAGCGCCATTTGCAATGATTTACGTGAGTATTGCTGGAGAACAAGATCAAAATCAGCATGGATGGTAAAGGGCGATGTATCGATAACATTTTTGTGGAACTTGGCTATTGCACACCACACGAAATCCACACAGGGCTAGGACTAGAGGTGGTTCCCGCGTAACTTCCATTAAGCCTGTCTGCCAGTACATGCTGGCAGGCGGCATGTAAATAATAGAGCAGATGTAGGGTCCTGTCAGGGACCCCGCTTACGCTCGGCTGTATTTAGCAGCCTCGCTACGCGGGGTTATGGGTAAGGCAGCGTACAGCAGCTATCGGAGCCAAGACCAAGTTACCTCTGGAGCCTTGACACAGGATCCCTTCCGGCTGGAACTCTGGCATGTACAGCATAGGCACCGCAGGCAGTGTTGTATTTCTCATCCACCTTCATCAAAACTGTGATAGCATTCACGGTTCAACTAATGAGCAAAGTATTCGCTACTCCCGATACTTTTTGGCCCTAATAGGTGGGTCCACCTAAGAAGCAGTTGCGGAGTGTTGAGCTGTTGGCGTTTGTCTAGTTGGAGGCTTGAGCAAAGGTGAAGGTAGTTACAGTTTTTGGTACTCGTCCGGAGATGATTAAACTCTGGTCTTCCTTCAAGAAGCTAGATGAGCTGAATTTTGACCATATTATGGTTCATACCGGACAAAATTTTACGCCTGAACTGAAGGACTTCTTCTTTCACGATCTCCAGTTGCGGCAGCCGGACTACCAGCTCAATATAGACACAAGCAGCTATGGCAGGGAGGTTGCCGATGTTATAAGAGGCTGCGATGAGCTATTCGAAAAGATAAGACCAGATGCATTGCTCATTCTGGGAGACACATACAGCGCTCTTTCTGTAATGCCTGCTGCCCATCGCGGAATAAGAACCTTTCATATGGAGGCAGGCATGCGTGCCTATGATAGCCGAATGCCAGAGCAGCGGAACAGGATCCTGATTGATCACATGTCTGATTACAACCTGACTTTTAACAGGTACCATCGAGAGAACCTGCTGCGAGAGAATATCCATCCGGCTACGATTTTTGTTACAGGTAATCCGACTTTTGAGGTAATGCGCCACTTCCAAATGCAGATCAATGGCAGCGATATACTTCAGCGCCTCCAGCTAGAAGCCAGTTCTTACATCCTGGTCACTGCGCATCGTAGCGAAAATGTTGATGACAGCGTCAACCTGCAGAAAATCATTGATGCTCTCGGGCGCCTGCATGCGGAGCTTGGTAAAGAGGTCATTTATCCGATGCATCCTCGAACCAGAAGCAAAATTGCTGGATTGTCCATTCCAATTGGTGTGCGCATAATGGCGCCGCTTGGATTTTATGATTTCAATAACTTGCTTATGCATTGTTACTGTATAGTTTCTGATTCTGGCACCGCTCCAGAAGAGTCCTACTTCTACAAAAGGCCATGCGTGAGCCTGCGCATGACCACTGAAAGGTTTGAGACAATCGAAGGTGGTGCCCATGTCGTTGCAGGGCTTGATCCTCAAAACATAGTTGAGTCTGTTTGTACAGTGGCCAATCAGCCCTGGGGCGGTCGCTACGATCTGGAGGAAAATTTTTCGCCGGCATCAGTTGTTGTTAACTGTATTCGCAGCCAGCTTACTCACTCCATCTAAAACAAACTCGCTTGCGTTAACTCCAAGCAATGCAGCAAATCTGCTCTGGAATACAGTGGAGTTTAGTTCTTCGTTAAGTGCAAGCTTCCTGGCTTGAGCTATGGATTCCCGCAATGGTTCATCTGCAATTATGCGGGCAAGGGCTGCCAGTATGACTTCTGCCTGCAAGCTGTTGCATGATACTCCCACCGGGTAGCGTTCCATAAAGCGTATTGGTGAAGAGTCCTCCGGACCATGGTAGAAAACCGGACAACCAGCAGCTAGATAAGTTGCCAGCTTATTGGGGAAGGATTGGCGTACTGGTATAGAGTATTTCTCTTGTAGCCAGTAAGGTAGATATGCAAGATCTGCTTTGGAGAGCTCTTCAACTGCCTCTGCAGTAGGACGATGACCAAGAAACTCTATGCAGCATCTCTTCCCTAGAGCATGCAAATCCATACTCATTGCGTTACCGAAAATGCGCAGGCGGATTGCTTTCCCCTCTAGCTTCCACCCTACGCTTGTCAGGGCATCTATGACTGCTTGCAGCTCGGTCTTTGCATAGATGCTACCTGCAAATCCAATAACAAATTCTTCGCCATTTCTGCAACCTGAGCCACGATCGACCCAGAGATGACGGTCGATTGAGTTAATCAGCACCTCACAATGAAGTTCATGACGCAGTTCCAGTATCTCCTTCATTCCTTCGGAAGCTACTCCACAGCAACGACTCAAACTCAAAGTTGCTGCAAACTCCTCCATGATTAGCTGTCGTGTAATCCTGTCGTAGCCGCGCGACTCGGAGACATATTCGAGCGGATCCCATACGATTGGGATTAGAGGCAGCTTCAGACGTTCTGTCACAACCCTGGCCATATGAACCATTGCCGGGCCTGCAAGCGGGGACCATATCTGTTCCACTTTCTGATCTGTAGCATATCGCACTGCTTCGTCAATCAGCGGGTCCAACTCTCTTTTCATCTTGCTCAATCGTCTTAAGCAATCGAGCGTGGAGGCGCTTCTGCCAGCAGCTGCCGTTCGCTCAGTGGGCAGGTTGCGAACCAGCATCGGTATCCAGGAGAGCTCTGGAGTACTGACACCTACTTCATACTCTGGTCCGGTGGCAGCAAAGCAGACGAGCTTGTCTTTAGGAAAGCATCTACATAGATCGCGCAAGAATACCTCACCGACGCTGCTTTCGCCTGGTCTGGTTGGTGTTAGCAAAAGAGTGCGTGGAATGCTCATGAATTACACTGCTTGTGTGCCTGCAAAGGCTTTGTCCAATGCTTGATCGGCCAGCAGTTCGTTTGTTTCCAGAAGAGTATAAATTTCTTCTGTGGTCATGACAGGTGAGCTCGAGCTGTACTCGCCGCTTTCTAATGGACTTTTCTCTGGGGTGACTGTTCTCAATTCTGGCAGCATTGGCAGGACTACATAATACTGACCGCGACGAACAGTTCTATATGCTTCCTCTTCTGATATGAGTACCTCGTGCTCTTTCTCACCAGGTCTGATACCAATCATCTTTATCTCAATTGGACGATTACCGATTAGAACACTTGCAACATCGATCATTCGGGCAGTGGGTACAATGGGTACAAAAATCTCGCCAGTCCTGCCTTGGAGTAGAGCGGCAAAAATTGTATCCACTGCTGTGTCCAGGCTCAGCAAGAAACGAGTCATTACCTCCGTAGTAACGGTTACTGGACCCCCATGTTTGATCTGGTCGTGGAAGAGAGGAATAACTGAGCCGCGAGAAGCTAGGACATTACCGTAGCGTACACAGTTAAATCGTGTATCGGGACAGTCCATACTGGCGCGTGTGAAGATGCGCTCTTGAATTGCTTTGGTCATGCCCATGACGTTGACCGGCTTGCAGGCCTTATCTGTCGATACGCCGATGAAGGTCTTAACCCTGCTGTTATTGTCTCTTATAGCTTGAACGAGGTTTTCAGCACCAACAATATTCGTCTGGACCGCTTCGTATGGGAAATATTCGCATGCTGGCACCTGTTTTAGTGCTGCGGCATTAATCACACAGTCGGCGTCGCGAATTGCTGATCTTACTGCGCGAAAATCCCGGACGTCTCCAATACGGAATTGCAAAACTCGGGTCGAGTCATGGTAAATAATATCGTCCGTGCTGACTGCAAGCTGTTGGAAGTCGAGGCGCATATAGTGCTGCTTCGCTTCGTCACGTGATACCACAGTTACCGCATTCGGACGCCCACACTCACCTGCCAGAAGCCGTCTGACCAATAGTCTACCAAGAGAGCCGGTTCCTCCAAAAACAACTACATTCTTGTCAGTCAACATAGGAGTATTTCAGCCCTCGAGTAAGGTGTTGGATCATCATGCATACATTGGACCATGTTAGTCCAGGAAGGGATGCTTATTCCAGTTTCCTTGAGAAACCTTGCGCTGTTCAGGCTTCGATCACAGTGGGGCGTGTCGCTTCGGTTAACATCTATTCTGAGATCGTATACCTTCTTAACGAGCATTAAGAGATCGAACTTGCTTATCGGTTCGGATGATACATGCCATAGCCCGTATAGCTCTGGGCAGCTCTTAATGAGCTTCCGGATAATCTCGGACAGGGCTATTGTGGTCAAGCCGCTGAAGCGAACATTTGTGTAGCCGTCAACACTTTGACCTTCCTGGCTCAGGAACCATTCAATTAGGCCGTATCGAGCAGCTAGTTGGCGTCCGATCAGTGATGTTCTTATTGTCAGGCAGCCTGGAAGATCTACCTCTCCAAGTAGTTTCGACCTGCCGTATAGGTCTTGAGCGTCTGTCACATCCGGCTCGCTATAAAATCCCAGATTCCCGGTGAAGACACAATCGGTGCTGATGTTTATCAGACGAATGTCGGCAGCCCTGCACAACTGATAGAGCCGGTGGGGGAAAAGTGAGTTAATAGCAATACTGGTTATTGCGTCTTGTGCTGCAGGTACTTGCTTGACCACACCGATGCAATTAATGATTACCGCTGGCTTGGCTATGTTAATGGCGCTGATTACGGCATCGAAGTCTTGAGCACTGACACCGCCAATTAAACGTTGCCCATCTAAAGCGGGGAAGTGTGAGTAGGCGCTAATGCTTTCGCGTACGGTCGCCCAAGTGCAGAAGTCTTGAGAGAGGAGTTGCAGAAGTTTGTGCCCGAGCATGCCACCACCACCAAGAACTAGTATGGATGGAGTTGGCTGTGACATGTTCTTTTCAATCTGCAACTTGGTTCCCAACTGTGTTGGTGATGCTTGGTATCTTCGGATTTTCTCACAATGGTTAAGGAGGAACAAGGGAGCTACTGAGCTTAATCATGTTGAACACACTTTGATTGAATCTAATTTAGAGTTGCTATGCTGAATAGACGGTTTTGGACGGGTGATATAGACTGAAATCTGTGTCGGTTATCTGGACAAATCGGCAAGAAACGCGAGGAACAGCGGGTGGTGGGCGAGAACTGTCTTTAGAGAATTTTTTAAACCTGCCGCATTTGTTGGGCTGGAGCTTCAAGCGAGGGTATTGGGACCATAGATGGTGCAATCTAGGTTGACGAGCTGTGATGTTGCGCCAGTGCCTGGCAGCACCAGCAAAATGAAAATCTTGTTCCTGAGTGACGTTCAGGAAGTTGATGAGCAGCTTTCTGCGGCCGTTGGGCAACTTAAGTCTGCTGGTGCTCATGTGACTTTTCTCATTAGACGGAGAGGCGAGCTCAGCAGGTGGCTATCCAATCATTATGTCTATTATTTTATTTGGGGACTGCACTCGGTAAACATCAACAACCTCTCATGGACAGACTTCAAGCTTATGCAGTGTCGAGTGAGCGAGCTGGTCCGTTTCTTTTATGATTGCAAGTTTCATGCAGTCATAAATTATCACCCAACAAGTCTCTTTGTACCTGCGTGCGTTGCGGCGCGGTTGCCTGGTGTGCAGTTGTTAACTGTCTTTGACTCTAGTGAAGTGCCAGTAAAGGATCTTCTATGTGAGTCAAAGAGCCATCCTCCCAGACAAAATGTTTCATGGTGGCTGAAAAGTCTGGTGCCGCTCATTGCGCTTGGGCAGGTTCTCAGAATCTGCGATATCGCCCGGCAATTGTATCTGGTAGTTAAACGGCTTGCTGACGCTGCTGGCGCCGCTGTGCTTGGCGTATGTTTGTTGCCTGTGATCTCATTGGTAGTACTAATGAGGCTGCTAAGGAGGCAGAGAGTTTTTGAGGTAGTTGAGATTGTGGGCAGATTTAATAAGCCGGTCAGGTTATCTACATTTCTTCCTGCAGCAAATCTTGACTCCGGTTGCTGTCAGTTAGGCGGATTGGTGAAGATGATCTGGTGGTTGCCTAGCCTCTGGAATATTTTCTGCGGGCAGATTAGCTTTATAGGTCCACGGTTGCTTAAACCGCAAGAGCTGACTGCAGTTGGCAATGAGAAACTTTTCTATCAGCTATGCCCTGGTGTGATGGGTTGGTCTCAAATGAAATACGGCAGTGGTTTAACATCGGCTGAAGCGATTAGGATGGACCAGTCCTATATGTTGAGTGTCAATCCAATTCTGGACTTGAAAATCCTTGCTGGAATTTTTGTAGGGATGCTCAAGCAGACATAACGTGGCGGTGAGTCAGGAACAATTTAGATCAACTGACTGTTATCTGCAAGAACAAAATGGGGTTAGAGATTAACCCGCTCTGCGACAACATATTTAGGAGTCTGGCGGGCTTCTTCGAGGATTGTGTATAAGTACTCACCGACAAGCCCGAGCATAGTCATCTGCAATCCTGTGCATACTCCGTCGGCGATCTGAGCAAGCACGAGTCGCCCTTCAAGGGGCAATTGCCCAGCCCAGTTGTGTTGCTCTCTCAATAAACTCTTGGCGTGTCGATACTCTTAACCATTGTGATCTCCAGGGCGAGTAGAGAATCATCTGTTTGAATGGATATACTCCCAGGATTAATGTACCGGAACGATCAACAAGAGCATCATTGTCGATATGCAAGCGCTCAGTCACAACGTTTGCATTGATGGTTGGATTATTCAGTGCGACGCGCACCAGATTCTGAAAGTCCCAGGTGCCATCGGCTACCGGAGCCCACCTTGCGTAGCGGGTGATACCACCTAGTATTATGGCATCACCCGTTTTGATCTCAGACGCATGGCTTCTGACTAGGCTCATCAACTCTTTCTGTGTGTGCCAGGAGATGATCCAGGGCTTGGCAAACTGCCAATCCACCAGGATAAAGAAGCTTGCCAGAGCAGAGACAAGCAGTGCAAAAGCCATGGCTCTGAGCGGCTGTGCGATTGCCCG
>CAILLX010000107.1 GCA_903835185.1 uncultured bacterium
AAGAAGCTTGCCAGAGCAGAGACAAGCAGTGCAAAAGCCATGGCTCTGAGCGGCTGTGCGATTGCCCGGACGTGATCTAACAGCAACCCGAGCAGTCCTGTAATGATTAAACATGCTCCAAGCGAGCCACCCTCATTAATGCGATTAAGCCAGGCGTCAATGACTGGCATGTGCTCTGGGCTAAGCCCAAAAATGGTGTATGAAGATAACAATATGATTGCACCAACCAGGATAACGGCAAAGTTGTTGCTGCGGGTGGATGCGGAATTGCGAGCTTCCTTGAATACGAAGATGAGTATGGAACAAGCGGCGGTGAAAAAGCATAGACATCCAAGGATTGACAATCCCTCCTTAAGTCCATCACCAGCCATAGATGCACAAAATGACAGCATATACGGTGACAGGCTGACGTTTAGACCAGCACCAATCACCGCGGCGATATGCGGGAGGCTGAAGACGGTTGAGTAGTGCCAGCCAAGGTGCATGTTGGGTAACAACCACGATCGGTATAGGATTATGCTTGTGGCCGCTAACATGAATGGAAGCTGAGTAAGTGCAAGTGTTCTGAGGTTCCTTGACTGCTTCTGTGCATTCCTGAAATTCAGTAATGAGAGCACCGGATACAACACGATCAATGGTAAAGTCAACTCGTTCTCATAGATGCTACAGAGGTAAGCTAGTGCTGACGCCAGGATGAGAGGTTTGCGCTCTTCATCCAGCCCCTTCAGAAACAGCCACATGCTCAAAGCAAAGAGCGAAGCGCTAATTGCGAATGGAGTTGCGAAGATACTGTAGTGGGTAGCGTCATGAGTGGGATACACAAGGAATAGGACAGCCGCAGCGAGAGCTACAGCCCGATTACGACTCAGCCTGGAGACTGCAAGGAATAGGAACCAGCCGCCGATCAACTCTGCAATACAGCAAAAGATGTGATAAATGGCAGGTCTTTCGCCTGCCAAAAAGTACAGCGAGCCGAAATGTAAGGCTTGCAGGGGTCGGACTATCACCCGCTCATCGGAGAAGGTTGCAGAGACAATCTTAAGCCAGGAATGCGGAATGAAGTGCAGTTGTCCAAAAGACATCCAGTCGTCCTGAGCTGCACCGATATCTTTAGCATGGATGCCAAAAGTGAGTATCTCAACCAACAGCAGGCAAGCGAGTGGCCAGAGAAAATCAAATTTCTTGTGCTCGGACTGCGATTGGTTTAAGGATTCTTGCTCCTGTGGAGCGCCAGAGGAAAGTTTAGTCATTACAAGGTGGTTGTCACGTCACAACAATTTGGAGCTGAAGCAATTCGACAGCAAGAGGCTCATTCTACCATCCGGGCAATCGTGCAGCCGATTCGGGTGTGTGTTGTCCTAAACCTTGCCTTTGGGGATACTTAGCTTCCCAATCTCAGCCAGGCGCTGAGAATACTTTTTCCCAATAACTGCAGAATTGTGATTCTGTTTCATATACTCCTGAGCAGACTGACCCAAGTTGAGAGCATAGTCGGGGTCGTCATATAACCTGCGCATGTAAGAGGCTGCATGCTCAATGTTAGGCTCTGCCCACACTTGCCCTTGTCTATAATAGGGATACTCTTTCTCTCTTACCGGCATCAATTTGTAGTCTACCAAGCAGGAATTGGTAGGCAGTGTGAAATCCATATTCCCAGAGTAGCCTGTAGCTATTACAGGCTTACCCAGCAGCATGCTTTCAGCCATGCCCAAACCAAAGCCTTCGGCTCGGTGCAGTGATATATATGCATCACAGCTCTTCATCAATCCGGTCATTTTGTCGCGCGAATAATATTCGTCAATTAGTCGAATTCGAGGATCCTGCAGAGCTCGCTTCTGCAATTCAGCAAGCTCCTCAACCAATGTTGTTCCCCCTGCTACACTTGCAGCGATGTTATAAGCCTTGATCACGAGACCAGTTTTTTCGCTTCTTGAAGGAAAGGCAAGATCAAATGCCTTGATTACAGCTAGCGGATTCTTGCGCCGGATATAGGACATACTGTCAAAGTTAAACAAGAACAAAAACTCGCCATCCGGCAAGTTGTAATCAGACCGAGATACATTTGGAACAGTTTCAAAATCGACAGCAATAGGCATATATTCTACGTGGCAAGGTGCCTCATGCTTCCAGCAGTCCATGACGAATCTGGATGGTGCCCATATCTCGTCGAACAGCGATCCCAGGCTCAACCATGCCTCTGGTATTAAATTCAGTTCCCAGAAGCCATACGAAATATTGAAGTGGTTACGCCATAGAGTTGAGCAGAGATTCTTGGGTAGTGAAGTAAACCAGTCTGGGTTAAAACAGAACAGATTAACTTGGGCGGTATTAGTACCATCGAAATCGGCGCTGGACTGCCCAGTCTGACCTTCAGTCCTACCAGGCAAGATCACATCAATTTGAAGCATCTTCTGCTTGCTAGACTTAAGAGCCCGTGCGACATTTCTAGCATGCTCTCCTTGCGATAAAGCTCCAGTAAAGGCGCCAATTACGTTAAGATCGCCTTTGCCATTCCCTTGCAAATCACCATCAACCCCCACGGACCTGATTTGGGCAAACTCTCTGGGAGAATCATGAGAATTGCATGATTCAATTTTAGCGGAGTGCTTATCCTTTGCAAGGACTCTTAGAATTGCCTTGGTGCCCTGCTTGAACTTCTCCTTTACTGATCGGGGAAGTTGCTCACCTAGCCAGGCGGGGACAAGTACATTTTGCAACCTGAGCTCTTCCTTCCCACTGTTTAAGAACCAGCGAATGTAGCTCTGCCGCCCAGCGATGGTGCTAATGTCGAAGCTTGTGCCCAGGTCTGGTCTCTGTGACCATATGACGTGCATGAGTCGGGTAATAGGACCCGATTTGCAATTTGCCTCGTCCGGCCAATACGCATTAGCCCAGTCTATCTCATCAGATGCTGTCGCGAGAGAATACTGAACTCCCGGTGCATCAGCGAAGAACCACCAAATAAATGACAGGTACCCGTGCTGGGTACGCACATCAAACTCTTGTGTCGTCCACCTGTCGGTGACCAATACCCACTTCATTAAGGCGGTAAGCTGATGTATGTTCCTTCTCCGATCAAAGTGCTACTTGGGCTTGATAGACCTGCGGCACTGAAATCTTCTTGTGCACAATAGAATTGTTTGTTGCACTGGAGGTAGTGCCAATCTTATTTCTCCAGTAATCAAGCAAGTCTCGCATGGTTTGCTCAAATGAATATTCAGGCTCCCAGCCGCTGGCTTTCTTAAACTTGGTTGGATTACCCAATAATGTCTCCACATCACTGGGACGAAGTCTAAGCGGATCAACTCGCACCTCAATCTTCACCGAGCTAAAACTCAGTAGAAGATCGAGCATATCTCTCACCGATCTTCCACGTCCTGAGGCAATTACATAATCCTCTCCAGGAGTACAGTGTTGAACACTAAGCCAATATGCTTTCACCATGTCACGTACATCAGTCCAGTCACGGACTGCTGCCAGATTGCCAACATCCAATGTCGGTGGCTTTAAACCAGCCTCAATTTCTGCAATCTGCTTGGCAAAATTGCTGGTTACGAACACATGTCCACGCCGTGGTCCCTCATGATTAAAGGCTCTGGTTCTTATTACTCTCAAACCATAGCTTTGATAATACTGATAAGCAAGCATATCTTGTCCAACCTTGCTTACAGCGTATGGGCTTAGCGGTCTAAATGGGTTGGATTCTGAGATGGGTACTTCATCTGGATAGACTTTACCGTACTCTTCCGAGCTCAGAGCCACCTGGATGACCGGATCCTGCTTTAGACGTCGAATAGCTTCGAAGAGGTTAAGTTGCATCAGTATGTTGCCAGTCAAGGTTGCTTCTGGACACTTCCATGAGTCTGGTACATAACTCTGTGCAGCCAGGTGGAACACGTAATCAGGACGAACCTCATCAATCAATCCAAAACATGAAGATGAATCAGTCAGGTCGCAATCCAAAAGGCTGATCTGGTCTTGGATGTGCTCAATATTGGCTAGCGATGATCTCCAGCGTTTGGTCCCGTAAATAGAGCAACCTTGTACCGCAGATTGCAAAAAATCTGCAAGGTGCGAACCGGCCATGCCTGTAATGCCGGTTATTAATATGCGGGGACTCATGCAACAATTATCCTCACTAAGTGTGGTTTCAATGGTATGCAACCTTCAATGCTGCTGTCAAGAGACTGCAAAACTGATCTCAATGTCAAATCTTACGGATGGTTGGAAAGCTACAGTCAGTATTTAAGCTACTGTAGCAGACCGACGATTCAAGCAGGCTAGGAATGGGCTAATGCTTAGCAGCGATTCATGCAGCTTCGCGCAACCTGTCAATGGTAGTGGCTACCCAGTCAATCATCTCCGCCTCAAAGCGGTGGTATTATTGATTGTATTTTAGGTTTCACGCTTCCTAGCATGAGGACTGTTCTTGGAGCGCGCTAGTGCATCTGACCCAAGGTCATCGCAAGCGAAAATCTTGTTGATTACGGCAGCTTTCCCTCCGATGAGGTCAGGCGGAGCAGATTATGCTCTGCGTCTTGCACAAGAAATTCGACGGGTTGGTTGGGATGTGACGGTTTTAACGTCGAATATCCCGGGAGTTGTTACAGACCCCTGCATCCGAGTCTTGCCGCTGCTTAGAACCTGGGGCTGGAGTGATTTTCTGATAATACTTCAGACCTTACGAGATCTGCGTCCTGATGTCGTCAACCTACACTTTTCGGCTTGGACCTTCAATGACCATCCAATGATCGGCTTCGTGCCGGAGTTTATACGCCGCTGGCAACCGCAAGCTGTGATTGTGACGCATATCGAGACTCACGTTGGATTCAGGACGGGACGAATCGGATTTTTATCTATGTTGTTGCATCGGATTCTTAAGCTATGGTCTGGCAAGAATTACTCTAGCTATGAGTTTGGTACTACCTTGCGAAGCAGCCACAAAATAGCTGTGCTCAGCTCCGGCAACCTGAGTGTCATTGCAAAGGAATACCCGGAAGTAGTTCAGAAGTCTGTTCTCACACCGCCTCCTCCGATAATGCCTATGGTAGCGGCCTCAGAAGGAAGAGCGTGCAGGTCGACCATGCGGCAACAATTCGGAATGAGCGAGGATGAGTCTCTTATCGCTTTCTATGGGTATCTTTATCCAGGCAAGGGGATAGAGAATTTGTTAGATGCTTTCAAACAATTAAGAATACAAGGGCATGAGGTGCGATTGATTTTTATTGGTGATGTACCTGACGACTATGCACTGAATCTTTCGGGTCGACCAAGATATCGCCAGGAGCTCAAAGATCAAGTCCTTTCAATGGGGCTGGAAGATCGGGTTTTATGGACAGGTTACATTGAATCAGACAGTGACCTTGCTTCAAGGTACTTGCGAGCGGCCGACATCGTCTGTGTCCCTTTCTATACCGGAGTGCAACTTCATCGAAGTTCATTCTCCTTTCCGGCAGCCCACGGACTGCCAATAGTAAGCACGCGCGGACAAGACACAGAAGAAGTCTTTGTCGATGGGGAGAATGTCATTCTATGCCCTCCAAATAACGAGTCTGAACTTGCCAATGCTATCGAGCGACTTCTCACGAATCCAACGTTGAGAGAACGACTCTGTCGTGGTGCCGAGCAGCTGAGCAAAGACTGGTTCACGTGGGAGGCTACAGTCTCCAAGACCTTCCCAAGTTGCGATGAACTGCAGCACTATTGACGCTAAGGCAGTCCGAACAACACACCTTGAAGTCAATATATGTACTTAGCTATTTTCTTTATGCTCGTGATTTTGATGCTGTCTATTGTAAGGGATTCCACGCATCTGTTGTGATTGGTCTAGCCGCAGCAATTGCAGGTGTGCGTATAGTCTCCCACTGTGCCACGGGTGACGAACTAGAGCAAGAATTAGGTAAGCCGATACGAGACATTGTGAACGACTCGAGCCAATGCACTGACCACAAGTCAGAACTCAAGGAACATGCAGGTGAGTACAGTGACCAGCACGTTAACGAACTGTTGTCTAAGCTGTCGGCTAAAGCAACTTCCAGCAAACCAAAATCTGTAAACCGCTCCCGGCGGCCGGAGCTTGTCCCGTTCATAGTTGAAAATTTAGTTGATCCCCTCCAGGACTAGCCTGGTAAGGTTTTGGTTACAACAACAAAGCCACTTTTAAAGAGGATCAACTATGAAAAAATCATCCAACATTAGAGCCCTTCGCGTCA
>CAILLX010000108.1 GCA_903835185.1 uncultured bacterium
AGGCACACTCTTTCCCTACACGACGCTCTCCGATCTCAGTCCCGGAAAGTATTTGACGCCAAGCTTCAGGCGTTTGCAGCTGAAAGACTTGGCAAAGATGCCTGCTTCCCCGATATGAAATGTATGGTTCTCCTGGCGAGCCGTGGTGCGGTGCCGCAGTGGAACTCGACGCACACATCACAAAGGCACCGGGTCATTCCGCTACCCAGTGTTGCGTTGGTGGAGTTGATGCCTATGGTCTCGCAGCTGGTGAGACAGATGGGACTGGACCTGTTCAGGATTCTCCAGCCGGAGTCCAGGATCTTGCTTGCGCCTGAAGAGAACTCTCAGTGTTTGGGTTCGGCGCAATGTTGCTATCTGGTAATATGTTTGCTGTAATAGGCTTTTCTCGGGTCAAGGTTCCGCGCAGCACCAGCGAGCTGTTTGGCCAACTAGCATTGAGTACTAAAATTGTTCTTGTTCAATTTGATGGTGCTCGAGTATTCAGCGAGAGGGCACCAGCAGTAACACCACCATGATCTCTAATCAGCCGGACCAATTAGATGTACTTTTGCGACTTCGTTCACAAGTCGGAGCGCTTAAGCAGCTCCTCAATGTTAGCGACCAGACAGTAATAGGGCAAGCCGACAAGCTCGAGAGAGCACTTGAAGAGCTAGTGGCTGCTCGCGATCAGGCAATCAACATCTCAGAGTTTAAGTCACAGTTTCTTGTTTGTATGAGTCACGAGATCAGGACGCCACTTAGCGTTGTCATGGGGATGCTTGATCTGCTTTTAAGGGGCACTCTGGACAGAGGGCAACGTGAGCAAGCTCAGGTAGCATACGACTTTGCTTATTCACTGCTTGAGATTATCAACGACATTCTGGACTTTTCCAAAATTGAAGCTGGAAAGATAGAGCTGGAGATTACTGAGTTCGACCTGGTGCAGCTTGTCGAAGGGACTGCAGAACTGCTAGCAGATCAGGCACGAAACAAAAAGCTGGCTTTGATGACTTTTGTCTCTCCGCAGGCACCGAGAATGGTTCAGGGTGATTCAGGACGGATAAGGCAGGTACTGTTCAACCTTCTCGGCAACGCCATTAAGTTTACCGAGCGGGGTGAAGTGATACTGCGTGTCAAGATTGACGAGACCAACGGTAATGTGGTCTTCGCAGTCAGTGACACAGGCATAGGTATGTTCAGAAATGAACTGGAGCGACTGTTTGAGCCGTTTGTTCAAGCCGATGGAACTATTACTCGCCGGTATGGTGGAACTGGACTTGGGCTGTCAATCTCTAAGAGACTGGCAGCATTAATGATGGGTACTATTGGCGTGGAGACAGATCCAGGTGTAGGTTCTACCTTCTCGTTCTCGATACCGCTCACTCAATCTAATAAGACTGTCGCTTCGGTCGAGCCGAAGGAAGATCTGCGCGCTACTAAGCTTCTTGTTGTCAGCCAATCAGGCGGGTTTGTTGAGGTCATTCAGGCTTATGCCTCAGCCTGGGGAATGCGTTGTTGTTTGGCTGCTACAGGTGAGTCTGCCATCGAGATGTTGACTAAAGCGGCTGAAGGCGCAGAGCCGTTTGATCTGACAATGGTTGATCTTATGTTGCCTGATGTTGGTGGGTTGGAGTTGTCTCGCGCTATCAGGCAGCGTGGTTATCTGGACAGGACAAAGCTTATCCTGGTTAGCTCATACTATGTCGATAGTGGAACAGGTGCAGAGGCATTGAAAGCTGGTTTTTCAGCTGTTCTTGTCAGACCTCTAAAGCAATCGAGTCTTATGGATTGCATTACCAGGCTTCTCACTGACGGCGGCAGTGAAACTCTGGTGGAATCGGAGGCGAAGCTGGAATATCAGGAGACAGGGTCAGCCTTGCTCGGACCGATTTTAGTTGCTGAAGATAATCCAGCCAGTCAAAGGATGATTGTGTTGCAGCTTAAGCGCCTCGGCTTTGCTGCTCACACAGTAGGCAATGGTACAGAAGCTGTGCAAGCAGTTGAACGGTTCCGCTTTGCGCTTATATTAATGGATGTCATGATGCCGGAAGTGGATGGGCTGGAAGCAACACGCTGTATCCGTAAGAATGAGGCTTTAACAGGACGACGTGTGCCGATTGTGGCGCTTACTGCGCATGCCATGAAAGGCGATCGTGATAAATGCCTTGCTGTCGGTATGGATGACTACATCAGTAAACCAATCTCTTTTGATGAGCTCCAGAGAGTATTGAATCGATGGGCTGCTTCTGAGCAAGCGGCTGCACCCGGCTTGTGCGCAGGAGCCGCAGGCGGATCTGCACCACTGCCTGTGCAATCTGCTGTCGACCAGCTTGTCGACCTGTCTATGCTTCGGTCTATTTGCACAGATGGCGAACTGAAAAAGATGCTCGACGCCTTTAACACTTTAGTGCCCAACCTTCTTAATCAATTGGAACTGGGTGTCAGATTGCATGATGCTAAAGAGGTGCAGTTTGTGGCACATTCTCTGAAGGGCTCTTGCGGTGCCTTCGGTGCCAGTTTGATGGCCTCACTTTGTCAGTCGATTGAGCAAGCTGTAGCACTTGCTCGCTGGCATGAAGTGCAGTTACTTACAGAGTCGCTGGTGCTAACTTTTAAGCGAGTCAGCCAGAGTTTCATCACTAAGGATCTCATCTCAGGCGATTAAGAGCAGTATCGTTCACTTAAATGACTGGGATAACTGTATTGCAGCTAAAAAGAAAGGCAGCTGGGTGCAGCTGCCAGTGACACTAAGAATGTGGGCGGGTAGGTTTCCACATTATTGAGCAGACCCCGTTTTTGCAGCAATCCAGTTCATCGCCAACCAGCTGGCAGCAGGATTCTGTCGTGGCCGGGCTGCAGAGCTCTTTTGCTGCCGGAAGCATTGTGTCGGTCATGCAGTTGAGAGTTGATTCTTGTTGTTCATGTTGAGCGCTCATTGTCTTGCTCCGGGTAGACAGTTGTAAGCCTGCAGCGCCACGACTAGTTGTCTGGCAGCGCTGAAGAGAGAAGTTTGTGAGGGGAATACCGACAGGCTATTTAATTGCTCAGGTAATCGACTGATCAAAACTGGGATTTAAGACGCATCGGTAGCTGCCATGTTCCCACCTGAACAGGTGTTTATTGGCACCGTTGTGTTCGAGCTTTGAGCTGCGCTCAGCATGCTATCCTCTGACCACTATCTTGTATACTCCATCTTTTTGTTGTTGAAGGGGGATAGATGAGCATATTGGTTGATGATTTTATGCGTGAAGCAATTAAGGAAGCAGAGCAGGGGTTTGCCGAAGGGGGGATTCCAATCGGCTCTGTGCTGGTGCAAAACGGCAAAATAATCGGGCGAGGGCATAACAGGCGTGTGCAAAATAATGATCCTACTGCTCATGCTGAAATTGAGTGCTTCCGAAACGCCGGACGGATTGGTGACTATCGCAATACTGTCTTATATTCGACCTTAATGCCGTGCTCTATGTGTGCTGGATCGGCAGTGCTGTTTGGGGTTCCCACAGTTATTGCTGGCGAGAACAGGACTTTTAAGAGCTCTGGTCAGTGGATGGCTGATAATGGCATTAATGTGACTGATCTAAATCTGGATGAATGCTATGAACTGCTTCAAAAGTTTGCCAGATTGCATCTAAAGATTTGGAATGAAGACATCGGCATTGCCGGTGACTAAAGGCAACTTCCAGTCGGCAAATCTCACCAGTGCTGGCTGGTTGGAGTCAGAATATTGAAGCCGTGGGTCGCCGCCAGGCTGGATCCGGCGGTGTGTGTCTTATAAATAAAAACGAAACAGGGATAAGGATCAATCAGGCTCTGTTAGCCTTTGCCGGTTTCCAGAGGATTTCGCAGATGCCGCCACTGCACTGCGTTTGCGGTCCGACTGGTGGTTGACTTGCGGTGGTAGTGCGCTTCGAACTGACGTCTTGAGCGCGCGGTATGTCTGATTTGTTATGAAGGGATTCCTGGTCCATGGAAGTCACCTGACGCCTCTCTAGATTGGTTTGTTGGTCGGAAGACTTGCTGTATTTTATCGGAACGATTGCAATAGGCAATATGTACAATGCAAACGTTGCGCACATATTAACAGTAGTCGATGATTTACGCAAAAGTTATGTGGGATTTATATCCTGGGCTATTCGTGAATGGTGGGAATTACACCACTGCCGGTACTACAAACAGGCTAAATTTTTCGATCGATTTCTTGCGCTCTCTTCTGCGAGTGTGTTAATACGCCGGAGATAGGCTGTTTCTGGCTTTTCTTGATGCTTCTTACTGCATTATTATCTTGGAAGGGTTAGCCTGGGGTGTCCGACTATGTCGTTGCCTAATTTCTGTGGCACTGTCAGCGTAGATACAAGGAGCGACGGTATGGCTGTCGCGCTGTTACAATCATTGATGTTTCCAGGGATTAGGATAGATTCATTGAAATGCTGCCCATTATGCTCAAGCTCGTTAATTGCTGTTGAAATAGGTGGCAGGCAAAGGCTGGCGTGCTCGCTATGCCAGTTTGTCCACTGGGATAATCCTAAACCGGTCACAGCCACAGTGGTGCCGTTGGATGGTGGACTGGTGCTGGTTAAACGCAAGTGCGAACCCTGTGTAGGCTGGTGGTGTCTGCCTGGGGGGTTTATGGAAGCAGGGGAGAATCCTGAGCAGGCAGCACGCAGGGAGGTCTTTGAGGAGACAGGGCTGACAGTGGAGATTGATCGTCTCCTGGATGCTCAGTCGCCTGGATACGGTTTAAATGTGGTGATACTTTTCTATCTGGCTAAACCAGCGGCAGGCAATCTGGTCGCCGGTGATGATGCCATTGAAGTAAGAGCTTTTAAACACGACGAGCTTCCTGACAACATTGCTTTTGAGCTGCACCGCCGAATGGTTCGTGATTGGTTCGACGGTGAGAGCTCGTTGTGGCAGGCGGTGAGAGAAACTGAGCGTTGAGAGGCGCGAAGCACTGCAGTTAAGAAGGCGGTTTGATCTTGCTTGAGATTGCCTCTTCCAGCTCGTCGATCGCCTCCAGCTCTTCAGTCAGAAGAAAGCAACCAGCAGAGGTCTTAAGCATCAACCCTGCAGGCAAAAAGAAACAGGAAGGACTGAGCTTTTTCACGTTTGCCCAGGGTAGTTTGCGCTCAAAAAAAACGGTGCGAACCACGAGATCTGACTCGTTTAGCTGGAGAGCTTTCGGTATCAGTGCCACTGCAAGGCAGCGCCATCCTAAAACAACAGTAGCGCCGATGCAGCCGCCCAGTACCAGAGCAAAGTCAGCAGTGCTCTGATGTTTGCCACTGCAAATAGTGGCAAAGAAGAGCCAGAAGACAGCTATGAATAGCAGACCAAGGCAAATTCGCACAAACTGCATTGTCAGTCCGAATAGATCTTGTTTGAACAAGCGTTGACGGGATCTCCTGGCTGCCGATGCTTTGTCTGGTAAACGACTTCTCAGCAGTTGCACCAGCTCCTTAACCTCGGTCAACCAGATCGGGAAAGACAGCTCGCCGCCAGCAAAAATCAGTACATACCTTCGCAAGGTCCAGGTCGATTTAAATGAGAGTTCCAGTAATGACGACCAGGGGGCAAAAGTTTTTTTGAATAGAGCAATTGCGGTAAGTCCATCGCCGTCAATCTTGACCCGCCAGGTGACGAAGCCGTAAAACGGCAGGATGCAGGCGGCAAGCAGTCCGACTGTGCAAATCACTATCTTTTGTATTGCCGGGATTAAGTGCAGTTGTGGCACGATTAAGATGCACGCTGGGAGCAGGATAAAGAAAGCCAGTGTAATCATCTCTGCAAGCAAGCGGACGATTACCATCGGTTTTAGCGTGTAACTCTTCTTCTCCGGCAACGGGAAACTCCAGCAGCTTCAAGCAATGGCGTGAAACACAGCCAGTCTATCACCAGTTCCGATTGCCACCGTGATGGCAAGTGGCGAAATATTACCGGCTCAACAGATACTGTTCGAGCGCTTCCACAATGCGCCGGGCTGCTTGTCCGTCTCCAAAAGGGTTGACCGAGCAAGCCATCTTGTCATATTCAGCTTGATTGGTAAGCAGTGTTCGAGCTGCTTCGACAATAGTGTTCTGGCTGGTGCCAACGAGTTTGGCAGCGCCAGCTGCGACCGCCTCGGGTCGTTCTGTGTTGGTGCGCATTACCAGAACAGGCTTGCCTAGCGATGGCGCTTCTTCCTGTATGCCGCCGCTGTCTGTGAGAACAAAATGACAGCGCTGCATCGCATAAACAAAAGGAACATAATCGAGCGGCTCAACTAAAAGTAAGCGTTTATGCCCATTGAAGACAGGTTCGATTGATTGACGGACCACCGGGTTTTTGTGAATTGGATAAAGGATCTGGCATTCAGGAAACTCTTCAGCAATCTGCCTGAGTGCTCGAGCAATCTCATCCATGGCGGCACCCCAGTTTTCGCGCCTGTGGGCTGTTACGAGCAGTACTTTTGAGCTGGCAAAATCGGCGCCACCAAAGAGACTCTCATCCACAGTCGTGCTCTTCAACCGTTCTACAGTATCTAAAAGAGCATCTATTACTGTGTTGCCTGTGAGATAGACGTGTTTTGTTATACCTTCATTTTTCAGGTTCTCGACTGCCATTGTTGTAGGGGCAAAGTGTAGAGAGGCGATTTGAGATGTTTGCCGGCGAGCCATTTCTTCCGGAAACGGGTTGTAACGGTCCTCAGTACGCAGCCCTGCTTCTACGTGTCCTACCGGCACCTTTTGGTAAAAGGCTGCCAGTGAGGCTGACATCACAGTTGCAGTGTCACCTTGAACAAGCATCATATCTGGTTTGATTTTGGCAAGAACCTGATCGACTGCTGTTACCACTCGTGATGTGAGTTCAGCTAGAGTCTGACCGTGCCGCATTAGATTGAGATCGATGTCTGGCTCGATAGCGAACCATTTCAACATCTGATCAAGCATCTCTCTATGCTGAGCCGTCAAGACGACTACCGGCTCGAGATGCGACGAATTGGCGATGGCATGTACCACCGGTGCCAGTTTTACAGCCTCAGGGCGCGTACCGAAGACGCACATTACACGCTTTTTCATAGTTTCAAATTGTACATTAGTGCCAGTAAAGTTAAGTTAGCGGCCGATGCGGTCATCCAAACGGTTTAAGTCGGCAGTTGGTAGATCGCCGGTGGAGCTGTGTGCTGGTCGACAGCTACAGTAGTGTCTTTCGTAGCGTGACTAGGACACTGTCGACTTGACATCGATTGAGCTGTATCTGGAAGATATGCGTCTGCTGCGGTGCTGCTTGGCTAACATCTTTTCTATAGCTGATTGGAATATGTTAGGTTCGCAATGACGGTATATTCAGGTTATATAGATCGAAGTGATACTGTATGTGCTATTGTCGATGATGGCATATATGGCGAGAGCTGTAGAAAACCTGCAAAACCACTCGGGTTGCAGCTTGGAGTAATGTGCATCGGTATTGTCAGACTGCTTGAAAACGACGCTATATCTAGGTTGGGAACAGCGACTACTGTTGAATTTAACCAAGTGCGCAAATCTGCTCGGGGTATGACTTTTGGGGATTCTACAGCTTTTTACTACATTTTACATATTGCATCCCAGACCCCACCGGTAGTATCGTACTCCCATCAAAAAAATTTGTTTGGTCCAGTGTATCTCTAACACATATAGACCTGCGAGAAACGCAGGAGCAACTGCTTTGAGGCAGTGTTTGGGTTAGTTGGTGCCCTGATTGTTGTTTGCTGCGAATCTAGTTGAACTATTAGAACAGCTGTTTCGTAACTGAGTTATCAGACGCCCTCGAGACAAGAAAGGAAGCCCCATGCAGATACTCCCAACAGACTCAGCTCTCAGGAAAGAAAAAGAGGCATATAAGATGGAGACAACTTATAGTGAGGCGGTAAAAGGCGAGGGGATAGCAACAGTGGAGAGCCAGGACGTCCGGACGGGTGGAGCGACAAGTCAGGATAAGGATTTCTATGCACTCTACTGGGAGTCCACCCAGGAGACTCTGATAGGTCTTTATGGTAAGCGTGACACAGCGACCGGTTTGCCAGTCGAGACTGTCAATGAGATTGTTTATAGAGTGGCTGAAGCGGTAGCAATAGCTGAGCTGAAGTATGTAATGGATCCTGAGCAGCTGGTTAATCTCACATTGGACCAGGCGGTAAAAGATCAAAGGGTAGTAAGGTGGAAACATCTGTTTGCAGACAATATCGGCAGCCAGCGCTTCTGGGCTAACACTCCAGCAAACATCAATGCAGATCCTGTAGTGTCGCTGAAAGTTCTTCAGTATTGGGCACACGGTATCCTTGCCAAGATCAAGGAAGAAGATATCTGGCTCAGATCAGAGCAGTTGAGACAGGCGTATGTATCCAATCAGATTCAAAAGCTATCGGCTCACGAGATTGAAATGGGGCGCCTGGCTTCCGAACTGCGTGGACGTGGTTGCCTGGCAGCTTGCGGTGTCGCATATGTTGTAGATACTTTGGAAGGGATTCAAGAGGCTGCCAAGATAGAAGCTCTGGCAGCTAAAGCAGCGATGGGTATGGGGCTCAATACGTCAAGTTTACGCCCCTGGTCGTCAGTAATTGCCAACGGGGCAGCTGCCTCCGGACCAGATCGCTTCTATGAAAAGACCATAGCTAAGGCTGTCGAAGCTGTAGCTCAGGGCGGCCGTCGTGGTGGTGCACTCATTGAGCTGCGCAATTCAGACCATCCGGACATCTTGTTCTTTGTAGACAAGAAGAAATTGATCCCGCCGCCGACACTCTCTGGTGTCTATAAAGAAGTCCAGAAAGAGATGAGGCAGCAGCCGGGCGAAAGCACAATGAGCTACAAGCAGCGCATCCTTGCCGACGCAGAGAAGCGTTATGGTGAGCTGTATGCTCAATATGTCGAGCGTCAGAATTATTTGCGCAACACCAATATCACTTTCCTTGCCATGCCGGGCTTTATGGAAGCAGTAAAGAAGCAACGCTTTTATCCGGCAACATTTGGCAAAAAGATCTGGGACGGTCCTGTATACGATCCCAGAAAGCCGATACTAGACGAGAAGACAAGGCAGGTTAAAGTCAACAAGCTGACTAAAGAACCTGTATACGATGAGTATTCTGTAGAGATAGCAAAATATCCTGAAGTTCTCGAGGCAGCCCGCAAACTCAATAACGCCATAGTTGAGATTACAGATAAGTTTGTGCGCGTGCGCGGACACTTCTATGCCCCCGAAGTATTTGGCAGAATTATTGAAGGAATGAAGACATCAGGCGAGCCGGGGTTGGCTTTCTTTGAGACTATCAATGCCGGCAACGCCAACCCCCATGCCTATGAACTCAACACCTGCAACCCTTGCGGCGAGCAGTTCCTACCTGCAGGACTAGGGCTTGATGGGCGTACTTATATGGGTAATTGCAACCTTTCCTCCATTCATGCAGCTCATCGTGACTTCTGGAATCCGGACGGCACCTTCAATATGGCTGCCATGAAATCAGTAGTCAAAATCCAGCAGCGCTTTATGGACAACGTCACAGATGTGAGCTGGTATCCTCTACCTGCTCAAAATATGACAGCTCGTCTTGAGCGCCGCAATGGTGGTGGCTTTGCCGGCATAGCTGAATTTCTCTCCCGACTGGAGCTGGAGTTTGGCAAACAAGAGGCGTTAGCTGCAGTTGAAGATCTTTATCGGCAGTATACGCGTGCGTCTGTTGAAGCATCAGTCGAGCTTGCATCCGAGCGTGGAGTTTACCCGCTCTGGGAAGGCAGTCGCTTCCATAAGAGGGGGCTGCGCGTGCGCAATAGCTGCATGACTAATAATGCTCCAACAGGAACACTTGCTCAAGCGATGCAGACAAGCTGGGGTGTCGATCCTCACAACGGTATCGTCTTCTCGCGCAAAGTGCGTTCCCGCTTTGTCAACTTTGTTGCTCCCGGCTTCCGTGAATTGATGCAGAAGTACAATGCCTGGCCAGCAACTGAAGAGGCACAGAGCGCCCTCATGCAAAAGATAAGGGACAATCATAAATCTTGCCGCGGGCTGTCTGAGGTGCCTGAAGCTGTGCAAAAAGCCTTCCCGATTCGGGTGGAGGTTGAGCCGGAAGCATACATCCGCCATCTGTCAGCAGTGCACAAAGGTGCAGACGAGTGTCCTGAAGCGTTCAATTCAGTGTCAAACACATGCTCTATTCCGCTTGATTCTAATGAAAAAGCAGTGCACGATAGCGCCATGCTGGCCTGGGAACTGGGAGTTAAAGACATAACTTTCTATCCTGACGGTAGCAGACTCAGCCAACCGGTTGAGAAGATTGCACGTGAGAACTATGAAGGTGATGTAGATCTTCTCACTCTGGTTGGACACCATGAGCGCCGTTCTATCAACATAGACGAGACTAGCGGTCAAACGTACAAAGTGCGTGTAGGTTCTCCCAGCGGTGGGTCAACATTGCATGTCAGCCTCAATCATGAGGTTAATCGTCCTGGCGAGCTGATTGAAGTCTATGCCCGCATGGGCAAGCCTGGAGCCATTGAGTCAGGATTATTTGAAGCGGTTGGTCGCCTCTCCTCTGCTTTCTTGCAGTATGCTGCTGAACTTGGCGAAGAAGAGCGTGCTAAAGCCGAACGGACAATAGTGCGCCAGCTGGTAAATATTCAGTCCGGCTATCCGGCCTTCTTCAAGTTCGGCGATGCTGAAAAAGCCCTGGTTGTTCAGTCGCCGTGTGACGGCTTGGCTAAATCAATTCTGCAGTATCGGCGCACTTTTGAGGGTCCGGCCAACGGTGCTGCCGGCGCAGCTACTGTCCCGCTTAGCACTGTGCGCTCTACAGCACATAAGGCACCAGCTGAAGATTCCAGCGATGATAGCTGGTCGGAGTCCATCTCTGCTTGCAGCAAATGCGGAAGCACAGAATGGCTTAAGATAGATGGCTGCCTGGTCTGCCAGGGTTGCAGCTATTCTAAGTGTGGCTAACCTTCTCTGACAGGCAATAAGATGTTTGCTATGCCATGAGGACGCAGGCATCTTGCCTGCCCAGAAGCTGAATTGTTCCTCTTGGTAAGTCATTTGTGACCAGTTGCCAATTGCTCAACAAGAGAGAAAATCGGGTAAGCTTTGAATAGCTTCTTAGAAAGGCTTTCTGCTTGTGTGTTGAATGTTATGGAAAGTAAGGCGTTTAAAGACTATTACTACACCCTGGGTATCTCAAGCGACGCTACCCCTCAGGAAATTCAAGGGGCCTATAATGACCTCTATGAAAAGTACGGGCCACATATAAGCGTAAGTGGCATGGATCCTGAAATGCTCCTTAAGGCTTATAAGGACATAAGTGAAGCATATGAAGTGCTTATGGACCCTGAGAAGCGAAAAGAGTATGACAAACATTGCTCTCCGCACATGCAAAAGGTTGATTTGCGGGCGCTGTGGACAAAGTTTTCAGGAATGCAGAAGAAGAAGGAAGACAAGAAAGTCAAAGCTGTCGACACTGAGATTGAAGTTGAAGTAACACTTAGAGAAGCTGTTAAAGGCTGCAAGAAGCCGGCTAGTCTGCAAGAGCCTAAGGTTTGTGATAGTTGCGCTGGATTGAAGCCTGTTCAACGTATGCAGTGTCCCAACTGCCGGGGGCTTGGTTATTCTGTTGCAGAGCGGGTCCAGGACCTCGACCTGCCTTCAGGCATGTTTGACAAGATGGTGATCAGACAGCCGGAGCTCGGCAAGTTTGATCTGGCTGCAGGTTCACGTGGTGACCTGGTAATTCGCATTAAGCTCAGGCAGCACCCGCTGTTCAATGTGCTTGGACGCGATATTACGTGTACTGTGCCGGTTACGATTTATGAGGCCGTTCTTGGAGCCGAGGTAGAGGTTCCTACTGCTACAGGCAAAGTAATTATGCGGGTGCAACCCAAGACACAGACAGGGCAGGTCTACCGGCTTAAAGGGTTGGGACTGGCAGGGGCAGACCAGCTGGTTACTGTTGAAATTGTCACTCCACAGCAGCTGAGCGATGATGAGCTGGCGATGTATCGCAGACTGAAAGAGCTTTCCAGAGATCCCAATCCGAGAGAGTCGCTTTATAGCAAGTTATAGGACAGGACAGGTTCTGTTCTTTCAGCTTGCCACTGCGACTTTGCTATTGCCGTCAGGGTGAGCTGTTGACCGCTTTACATTGCTTCATGCAGCTGCGCTATCTATCAAGGAGATGCTTTTGGCTCTGTAGGGGCGCTGAACTGACTGTCTGCCTCCCCCAAAAAGCCACCATTTATTCCGTATATATATAAACTATTAATGCCAGAAGCAGAGCTGTTATCTTCTACAAAAGCCGCTTAGTTGCCCCTTTCTGAGTGGGCTTTCATCCATATTTGCATTTGAGTTGCTGCATACGTACTGTTAGTTAACTTCAATACATTACTGAACAAACATCCAGAGAACAGCATTTAAAATCCCCCACGCCAGTTTAAACAACAAACAGTTCCTGATTGCGATTCTCTGATCGTAAGAAGAGTGATTGGGCTGTCTGGCAAGGATGTTTGCTCGCTACGCCTCTAAATTGGCGTGGGCAGCTTGGCTGTAACCCAATCAGACCACCTTCTAGCCGGCAAGCTTGTGAAACAGCTGCCTTTCGAGCTGTATGTGAAAGGAGAAAAGACATGCAAAAGCAGAAGAGTCCTGTTCTGATCCGTGAAACGCCCGAGCAGAGACAGGCGATTATCAACGCCATCTTCGTGAACGGGCAGCGCCTTGGAGACGCCGACTTTCTCCAGACGGACCGCATAGTGGGTATCAAGGTGCCGGATGGTTTCCGCGGCATCGTCTACCCAGACTCGCACTCGCCCTATGAGGACACTGGCGTGCTCAGGGCAATCTGGGATTTTGCCGCTTTGTGGCAACCGCACATGGCCTTCGATCTCGGAGACATCATCGACCTCTCCTTCCTGTCCCGGTGGCCTGCCAACGCCAGAGGTGGGCAACCGTTCAGTCAGCAGGATGAATTTGAAAGTGCCCGGCGGCAGCTGCGCCAGAAGGCTCGGGCAGGTAACCCGGAAAAACTGGTTGTCATCCCCGGCAACCATGACGACCGGGTTAGGCAGCAGATCTCAGGCGACTCCGCCAAGTTTTCGCGGCTGATGAATGGTGGCAATCGCGAGTTTCTCACCGACGTGGTGACCAACTTGCTCGGCTTCGACGACAAGGACAAGATGCTGTTTGCCTGGGGAATCGGGCAGACAGGCGGGCGTGAAGGTGGCGTGATGGTGGGCGATTTTCGCCTGCGGCACGGCAACTATGTCAACGCAAAGCCGGGGTACGCTGCGTACACCCACTGGCTGCGGCAGCTGGTGAACATCATCATGGGGCACGTTCACCGGGCCGGTGACTTTGCTGTCGAGACAAGATCTGGACAGGTGGCGCGCGGTGCTGAGGTTGGACATACGTTCAACACAAAGAGCCCCGGGGCCAACTATCTGGGTGCCGACAACGACTGGGTGCATGCTTTCGGTGTGTTGACCTGCGTCAATGGCGTGGTCAACATGCAGGTCGTGCCTTTCTTGCAAGGGTATGACGAGCACGGACGCCTCCGTGAGTATGCCACCTGGGTGGATGCTGACAAGGATGCTGACAACCAAATCGTCGAGTTCGCTGTTCAGGACATGTAGGACAGCGAGGAAGGAGTGAACACCATGTCTTCCAAGAAAGGCAAAACAGAGATTGTCATCCCGAAGAACGTTCTGAGGAAGCCCGCGCGGTTCTGGGATGCCACTGCTGCCATTGATGTTGACGAGGTGGTCCTCAAGTTCACTGCAGGGCTGCAAGGGTACGTCCAGAAGGCGCTGGACAACGAGGGTACTGGCCGCAAGGTCAACCTTCTGGCTTCGACAACTTACTACTACCATGCCGATCCTGAGACCGGACTCACCCGTGACGAGGAGGGCTTCTACATCAGGGAGTTTTTCGCGTCGCGCGAGTTTGGCTCACTTGCTTTCTGCGATGGAGCCAAGCAAGGCATTGCTGTACTTAAGAAGTCTGGCATTCAGCCGCTCTTCATCACAAATGTGCCGGGCGCTATGGACACCAGCGGTGACCAGCACCAGCCCTACAGCTGGGGTACTGCTCAGAGGCTTCGCCTGAAGCAGCTCAGTGAAGCTGGACTGGTCTCGGTTCCTGAAGACGTCATCTTCTGCTCGGCTCACAGGAAGCCGGTGGAGATGACCGAGAAGCTGCTTCGTGTCCCGATTCTGGTGGATGACCGTCCGAGCACGCTGGTTACGGCCAGTGAGGACTATGGACTGATCGCCATCGGCATCCGCACCAACCAGACGAGGTACAACCAGCGCAACCACGAGGGCATCGTCTGGTTCAACAGCCTGGCTGAGGCTGTGCCCTACATCAGGGCAATCTTCAAGAAGCTCGCACAGCTGGGGCTTCTGAAGACTTCAACAGCTCGCTGAGATCGGGAAAGGAGTGATTTCAAATGAAGCAGAGTCCGTTCTACAAAATCCACGTTCCAGTACCGCACTGGACGTCTGCTGCCAAGGCTGGTGTAACCCGACTGCTCGTATCCCATGGACGCAAGGGGATGGTTCTGGGCAATCTCTTCGCTCCCGACCACGATGCTCCGGTGTTCGAGTCGGTTGTGGAGCACGTGTCCCAGTACCGCCCCGAGTGGATCATCCTGCTCGGACGCATGTTTCACGACCATGCCTTCGAGCTTGTCGCGCCCGGGGAAGCCACGCGCAACGCTGCCGAAGATGAGCCGCCTCTGGCACAGGAAGTGGAGGCTGCCAGGGCTCTCACTGAGGTGTGGGAAGAGCGCGTCGTTGAGCTCGGTCGACTCCTTGGGCAGAACTATCTGGTTCGCCTTGTGGAGGCTGCCGGTCCTCAGTGCAAGCTCTTCTACATCCCCGCTCTCGAAGGCAACCGTGTCAAGCTGCCTCCGGAGTCTAACATCCCCGACATCCTCAAGCGCATCCAGGGCAGTGTGGATGCGTACAGGCGTGCGACGCTTGGCGAGAATTACGATCCTGCCAACTACCCTACCCTGCCGATGAAGCGCGGCGAGTTTGCCAAGCTTCTGGGAGTGGACAAGCATCCGCAGATCTTTGTCCTGCCCTTTGGCTCGACTATCATGCTCAACTGCCTGGTGCCAAATGCACCGACTGCGCCTGACCCAGCCAACACCAAGTCCATGGATGCCTACCTGAAGAAATATGTTGGCAACAAGGTCCGGGTGGAGATTGGCAAGAGGTCTACGATGCACCCCATCACTGAGGGGTACAACGGTGCCATGCTTGGTGCTGTTTCGACTATCACATCCTACCCGCCTCACCATGCCAACGGCTGGTGGACCAAGTGGATCAGTGCCAACATCACGAGTCGTATCTACCTGTCGTTTGCGCAGGTGGGCATGATGTTTGCGCGCCACCGCCTGGATTTCGGTGATGGACACCTGGAGCGGTACGCCACCGGCTTCTGGTGTGGTTACAACTGGCGCGGCGCTCTCCATGGGAAGAGCTTTCCATTCGTCCGTGGCACGAATGGCTGTCGCTTTGCTCAGCTCTGGGGACACACGCTTCAGGAGAGAGAGCCTGGCGACATGGGTCGGCAAGACGTCTTTGTTCTTTAGGCTCCTGCGAGCTGCGAGCAGAGTCGTTCACCGATTAGACAAGCCAGCCAGACAACCGGCGACTGATAGTCACGGTTGTTCAACCTGGCTTGTGATCTCGGTTGTGCCGGCTGAAAGGCGACGGGGAGTGCGCAAGCATTCTCCGCCGCCTTTCCCATTTTGCTGGGGTGTCTTTCTAGAAACTCTTTTTGTCGGATGATGCTATTAAACCTTATAGTGAAACTTGTCAAGGCTGAGATGCTGGAAGCTGTCCCGCCCGGCGCGCAGGTGCGGCATGGATTTTGGAGACTGAGGAACCCAGCCGTTAAATTTTGGGAGTAGACTCAGAGAATCAACAATTACCTGCAAAGGGGGCGGGAAGCCATGGAGTACGAATTGGCACTTAGCAAGCAACTTTTACTGGAATACGACTTCCTTGGAGGACTGGTTGTCCGCTTCAAGGAGTTTCTGCAATTTTACAAAATGGAGCAGCAACCGGTTTGGGCGTCGTCTAAACCGCGTGAATTTGTTGCCGATCTGGCACACGCAATAGATGTTGATATTCCTGGTCACTTCGCAGTTGAAGAGAAAACGCTCTTTCCATTGATGGAGACAGATGGGTACGGCGAGATCGTGGAGATTCTCCGCAAAGATCATAAGAAGATTTTGGAGACTGCCAAGACGATACTGCCGATCGTGTCAAAACTATTGTATGAGGCTGCGCCGCTTACACCGCCGGAGTGGGAATTGCTCCACGGACAGGTTAATGCTCTGGTGACCGATTTATTGGCGCACGCCGGAAGAGAAGAAGAGGCAATCAAACCTGCCCTGGAAAATATTTTCGATGAGTCGCAGGGAGAGGAGGTTTATCAGCGCTACCAGCGCATCGCGGAAGCCTATCAAGCTATTCACAAGAAGACAGTTACCTGATGAGCCAGTAGCAGCATGTATCAGGCACGCTCTCCATTCACCGACCTTCTTAGCGATTTACCGGCGGGAGAAGTGGATCTGTTGACAAGCGGTCGTTTCCCATCAGCTGCAAGCTGGATTTACTCCAGCTCCCACGAGATTGCACATTTCTGAGACAACTAGTCTGGTTCCTCAATGAAGGTGCTACTAAACTACTTGCAAAGATGTATCTTATTGCCTGCGAGCATCCATAACTGGTCGGGGCTTCAGCGTCTCAGGAGCATGCAAACAGGGTAGCAGATGCGATTATCGTGCCAGGGCTAAAGAATGATAAGCATGCCGTCATTAGTTGAAGCCATTGCCCGACCTGCAGAGGAACGCCAATCTGCCAGTATTGGAACCGCTGCACCGAGCAGCAGGAATATTAAGGCACTTACAGGATTAAGATTTTTTCTAATTTTTGCCATTGTTTTCAATCATGGCAAGCTCGTATTTCCTTCCTGGAGCGAGCTGTACAGCCCGCTTAACCTCACACAGACAGTATCATTCTTCTTCGTGCTTTCAGGGTTTTTGCTCACTTACAGCGCGCCCCGCTTTTCCGGAACCAAGAGCGTCCTCAGGTTCTATCTGTCACGCATAACTCGCATTTGGCCAGTACATGTTTTTGGACTTTTATTGCTTGTTTTTCTGGTGCCTGAGCTGTTTAAGGTGAGAAATCAGCACCTGCCGGTCTTCCTGAGCAACCTTTTTTTGGTTCACGCCTGGATTCCGACTTCGAAGTTTTTCTTCTCTTACAATTCTCCTTCCTGGAGCCTGTCCACTCTTGTGTTTTTCTACCTCTGCTTCCCGCTGCTCTGGCGAGGAGTGCAATCCAGGTGGTATCTGGTGCTGGGAGGTTCGGCAGCGATGGTTGCTGGATTGTTCTGCTTGTGCAACGCTGCCTGTCTGCCTGAGTTTGACCCTAACCAATTGTGTGTCAAAGGCGTGATATATGTGTATCCGCTCTGCCGAGTGTTCGAATTTGTTATAGGAATGCTTTTTGCAGTCGCTTATCAGCGTTATGCTCACAAGATAAAACTCACAGGACTGACGGCGACTCTGCTTGAACTGTTTTCTCTTGGAATAGCTCTCTTCCTCAGTGTGCAGAGTACAGCTTGGCGTGCTGCATCTTTGCCATGGGCATCCAATGCCGGATCGCTCTGGCTGCAAAACAGTGGCTTGACAGTGGTTCCATTTGCTCTAATCACTGCAGTGTTGGCTACCGAAAAAGGTTTTATAGCGCGGATACTGCGTGTGCCGCTTCTGATTAGGCTAGGGCAAGCAAGTTTCGGGATATTCATTCTGCATGCAGTCTTGATGGCATATCGCACTGTACGTTTTCCGCACGATGTCTCCTTCGGTGCATCACTGCTTTATGTGGCGACTTTGCTGGTTGCTGCCGATCTGTTGTGGGTGGTCTTTGAACAGCCAGTCAGAAAAGCTCTCCTCGCATTAGCAGATGGTCTACTGGCACACGACTCTGAGCGCGTTCAAACTCAAGCTTACAAAGCCAGCCAACCCTGGTATCACATTTCCTCGAACAATGTATTGATTGCAACAGGTGAGGCGCTCTTGCTCATAATCTTGATTGCTTTAAGCAGTCCAGTTGACCACAAAACGTCACATTATGATGCTACAGCAGATACCAACGTGGTGGCTGGTCGTATGCTGCAACTGTCAGGTAGAAGCATACAGTCGCTCTGCTGGCATGTCAGACATGCATAGCTAAATCCTTGCACTGCGCAAGCGCATAGAGTTGGCAATTACTGATAGCGAGCTCAATGTCATGGCACAGCTGGCAATCATCGGGTTTAACAATACTCCGGTGAACGGATAAAGAGCGCCTGTTGCCACAAGGATGCCGACTGTGTTGTAAAAGAAGGCAAAGAAGAGGTTCTGCCTGATAATAGTCATTGTCTGGCGGCTGAGCTCCAGCGCCCGTACCAGCCCTGTGAGATCGCTGCTTGACAGTGTGATGCCGGCGCTTGCCATAGCAACATCGGCTCCGCTTCCCATAGCTATTCCAACATGAGCAGCCGAAAGAGCTACAGCATCATTGACCCCGTCGCCAGCCATAGCCACAATATGTTGTTGTGCCTTGAGACGCTCTATCGTTGCGGCTTTTTCAGCCGGTGTCAATTCTGCCTCCAGGCATTTGATACCCAGTTGATCTGCTACATGCCTGGCGGTTGCATTGCTATCTCCAGTTGCCATGACAATGCTGATATTCTTTTCCTGCAATATCTTCAATGCTGCAATGCTCGTCTCTCTAAGCGCATCTGCAACAATTATGGCCCCGACCGCCTTACCATCAGATGCAACAAACATTATGGTCTGCCCGGCATCACTTGCCTGATCGTAGGCTTCTTGCAGAGGCTCAAGAGAGATGCCCAGATCCCGGAAAAGCTGTTCGTTCCCTACTGCTACCACTTGTTTGTCGATGCTTCCGGTTACTCCTTTGCCTGCATGAGACTGAAACTTGCTGACCGGGTCAAGAGCGATATTGTGCAAGCGTGCACCAGTTATAGTGGCAGAAGCAAGCGGGTGTTCGCTTGCCTTCTCCAGGCTGGCTGCAAGGCGCAATACCTCTGCCTCGTTCCTGCCAGGCAGGCTAAGCACAGACACGACGCTAGGTGTTCCTTCAGTTAGGGTGCCTGTTTTATCAATGACAAGAGTGTCAATCTGTTCCAGCATTTCCAGCGTTATTGCATCTTTAATCAGAATTCCAGATGCTGCTCCACGCCCTGCTGCCATCTTAATTGCCAGCGGTGTAGCCAGTCCAAGAGCACATGGGCAGGCGACAATGAGCACTGCAATTGCGTTTGAAAGTGCCAGTGGGAGGGATGGTGCGGGGGCAAACCAGATCCAGGCAGCAAATGTGACTGCTGCCACAGCAATGACAACAGGGACAAAAACAGCCGCAACCCGGTCGGCAAGACGCTGGATAGGAGCTTTGCTGCGTTGCGCCTCTTCAACCAGGCGGACAATTTGCGCAAGCACAGTCTCTTGACCAACACGATCTGCTCGCATCAGCAGAGAGCCGCTGCCATTAATCGTGCCCCTCAACAGAGCGTCTTCTGGCTGCTTGCTCACTGGAGTGGGCTCTCCGGTCATGAGTGCCTCGTCGACGCTGCTTGTGCCGTCGACCACTTTGCCATCGGCAGGAATTCGTTCACCTGGCCTGATTCGTAAGATGTCACCGCTGCACACTGCCGTAAGCAATATGTCATTCTCTTGTCCATCAGCAGCCACCTTCCGGGCAGATCTTGGTGCCAGTCCAAGAAGCAGCGCAATGGCGCGATTAGTTTGTCTGCGCATGCGCAGCTCCAGAACCTGTCCTAAAAGGACAAGCGTTGTAATCATTGCTGCTGTCTCAAAATAAATGCCGGAGTGTCCTGGCGTCTGGTGAGTGATGGCATGTACAGGCGCAGCTGTAAATGCAGAGGCAACTGTTGCAGCAACGCTATATAGGAACGATACGCCAATGCCGGTGGCAACAAGGGTAAACATGTTCATCGCTCGGGCAGCAAGCGATCTCCATGCGCGTTGAAAAAACGGTAGTCCGCACCAGGCTACAACTGGAGTCGACAACAAAAGCTGAACCCAGCAGACGCAGCCTGGCTGAACTGGTGTCTTCATCCATATGCCTGGAATCATCTCGCCTGCCGACATGGCTACGACTGGAACAGTAAATGCAAGTGCTATCCAGAAGCGCCTGCTCATGTCGGCTAGCTCGAGCGCATAATCCTGGTCTGGCATTGCAACAATGTGTTCTGGTTCAAGATCCATACCGCATATCGGGCATGGCTCCATTTTGTCAGAACGAACATCAGGATCCATCGGGCAGATGTACAGTTTCTTCCCCGGGGTGCTGGCTTCGTATTCCCGGCTGGCAAGAGTGCTGCCTTGAGAGGCAACTGATCCGGAGTTTGCAAATCGCTCTGGTGACTCTTTGAACCGCTCCAGACAGCGCATATTGCAAAAGCAGTAGCTGGTCCCTGCATGCACCAGTTTGCCTGCTGCAGTTTGTGGATCCACTTGCATATGGCAGACTGGATCGATGGCAACTTGCTTGCGTCCTGAAATACTGTCCCGGTTCTCTTTGGTGCTGTAGCTGTCATCCATCTGGTTCACTCTTGTGCACTGCTCTGTCGTTACTCTTATGACGTGGTCCTGTGCTGTTCCAGTTTAGGGCATATTGTTGCAGCGTTCTTTCTCTTATTATCCGAAATCATTTAAATTAGCCACCAGAACAGATGCTGTCCGCTTAAAACTGCAGCTGGCATGTTTTAGAGCTTCCAGGAATGTATTGGGACAACACCCGTAAGATCAGTTCCAACGCTGCTTTGGGCTGCTCCGGGGAGTGCTGGCGTTCCGCCAGCTCACGCTGGCAGTGGCTGCCGCCAAGATGGCGATGCTCCCGGGTCTAGGCGCTGTCAGATCTCGGACCTGGGTTGTCAGATTACTTGCGCTCCGAGATGCTTCGCTAGTTGCAGTCAGCTGCACTAGCTGTCGCTGGGTGAATACGAGTATGGTTGGATTACGCAAATTGGGAATGACTGGGTAGCCAATAAATCTACCCATAGAGCTTATGGTAAATGCACTACTGGTAGTGGCAACGGAAAGACGGCTGGAGCGGATGACTGGAAATATACTTTATTTTTCATCCATGCTGGAGCTTACCACCTGGCATCGCCCTCCGCTATACTGGTGTCCACTGCCGATTTCTACTCTGGCAGGTCATCTGGCTGTAGAAACTTTATTTGGAGAAGGGAAGTCATGGTTGACGTTTTGTGTTTGGGTGAACTTCTTGTTGACTGGGTTTGCACTACGATGGGAGCAGAGCTAAATACTGCCCAAGTCTTTACAAAGGCTCCCGGCGGTGCTCCTGCAAACACTGCAGTTGGGCTGGCGCGCCAGGGCATATCTTCTGCTTTTCTGGGACGGGTGTCAGGAGATGCTTTTGGCGAGTGGCTCAGATCTGTTCTTGAAGAAAATACTGTGGACACATCAGGTACAGTTACAGATCCTGACAGCCAGACAAGAATGGCTTATGTAGTCACTACAGCAACAGGCGATCGCAAATTGGCTGAGTTTAGCAAGATAGCCTGTTCTGATGCGCGTCTGGAGCCAGGAGATCTCAAAGCTGAGATGTTTGCTGCAGCACAGGTTCTGCATTTTGGCTCCATCTCCCTTATCGGATCTCCATCTGCCGAAGCAACACAACTAGCAGTTGAAATGGCTCACGCCAATCACCTGCTTGTCTCTTATGATCCTAACGTTCGTCCTGGTTTGTGGCCCTCAGCCAGTATTTGCCGTCAGAAGATACTTGATACTCTCCGCTGGGCAGATATGGTCAAAATCAATGAAGATGAGCTTGAATTCCTTACCGGTTCAAGAGACTTGCTAACTGCCGAGTCGCTCAGACGGCAGCACGACATTGCTCTTCTGGTTGTCACGCTGGATTCGCGGGGTGCCTACTTCTGTGCAGAGGTAGGCAGTCATATTGTGCCTGGATTCTCAGTGCAGCTTGTGGAGGCTACCGGAGCAGGTGATGGCTTCAATGGCGGTATGATTGGCGGACTGTTGCCTTATCTAAAGAATGCTCAGGCAGCTGGCAAGTCCGGTCCGCGCTTCCGGCGCGCAGTTGTTGAATCTTTGAACATGAAGCAGCTAGAAGAGATTGTCCAGCGCTCCAATGCTATTGGTGCTCTTGCCTGTACCAGAGCAGGAGCTATTCCAGCTCTGCCAAGCTCAGCTGAAATAGACGCCTTTATGTCTCAGGCAGCTTTGCAAGTGTAGGGTCGCTATAACTAGCTTCATTATAGGTCTATCTTAAAGCCCAGTTAGAGAACCACAAAGAGCAGATCATCCCAACAGTGCACTGAGCTTCTATAGAAAAGCAGTCGAGGAATGCCGGAGCGATAAAAGAGAAAGAGGATATGCCGCGGCATATCCTCTTTCATAAGCAGGTGATCATGAGCAAATGATCACAGCTCCATCTTGCGTCTCAGTTAGTCCAGCAATCGTTGGTTGCTATTACTTCCCTTCGCGCACCATTGCAAGAGTCTCTTTAGCTCCTTTGTCATAAAGCAGATTTAGGAGTTCCTCCAGCTCTTTGACAAAACGATCCGATTGTCCGAGATTGCCGAAAATATCGGTCATAGCCAGAAGCGGTCTGGGATTGCGTGGATTGGCTTTGATAGCTCCGGTCAGACGTGCTGCTTGCGGATCGTCTATTGGAATCTCTTTGCCCTGCTCGTCAACAGCGCTGAGGAATCTTATCCAGCTAGCCACACACAGCGTTAGCCTGCGGATTGGTCCGCCGTGCTCAAGCTGTTCGGCAATAGACGGCAAGATAAATTTAGGCATTTTGGACGAGCCATCCATGCAGATGCGTAGCGCCTGATCTTTGATTGTTTCATTAGCAAAACGTTCCATCAGGCTGCGCTTGTAGTCATCCAGATTGATTCCTGGAACTGCGGGCACAAGAGGTGTCACTTCGATATTCATCAAATCTTTCAAGTAAGGCGTAAACTCAGGCGCCTGAGCAATCTGATAAATGTACCTGTAGCCGCACAGATAGCCGAGATAACCCATAGCCGAGTGTGTAGCGTTAAGCAGGCGGATCTTCATCTTTTCGTATGGCGTCACGTCGGCAGTAAACTGTACCCCAAACTTCTCCAGCGGCGGACGGCCGTTGCAGAAAGAATCTTCAATTACCCACTGGCGAAACGGCTCTGCTACTACTGGGCTGGCGTCTTCAAGGTTGTACGTTGTGCGCACCAGCTCCCGCTCAGCATCAGTTGTGGCTGGCGTAATGCGATCAACCATGCAATTCGGGAAGGAGACGTTGGTGGCGACCCATGTGGCAAGCTCCGGATTGCGCTTCTTGCAGAAAGAAAGCAGTGTGGAGCGGGCGACCTGTCCGTTGTGCTGGACATTGTCGCAAGAGAGGACTGTGAAAGGAGCAATACCAGCCTTGCGGCGGCGGTCGAGCCCTTCAGCAAGATAACCAAAGATAGTGTGTGGCTTTTCTGGTGTGGCTAAATCATGCTTGATTCCGGCATTGTTAAAATCAAGTTCGCCGGTGCCCTGGTCGAAGCAGTAGCCGCCTTCGGTGGCGGTCAACATAACAATCTTGATCTCAGGGCTGGCCATTTTTTTGAAAACTGCTTCTGGATTTTCATAGCCAAAGATATAGCTTGTCAGAGCGCCGACTATGCGGGCTGAACTGTTGGCACCGCTCTTCTCTACTAGTGTATAGAGGCACTCTTGCGCGTTGAGAGCCTGACTCATGCCTGCATCCTGCGGCATGATACCTACCCCGCAAATAGCCCAATCAGTAAATCCTGCTCCGAGCACTTCTTCTATGTATAGTGCTTGGTGTGCACGGTGAAAACCGCCAACGCCTATGTGGAGAATGCCTTCCTTTAGTTTCGGACGATCGTAGCTCGGGCACTTAACATTACTTGGGGGATTCGTCAAGAGTGCTTTGGAAATTTTAACCGGCGATGTTGTAATCATGTTTGCTTCACCTTAGCAGTAACAATTAACTGTAAGCGCCTCCACAAGTGTTTGCGCAAACCACTAAATTATACGGCCTACTTGCGTTTACGGATTCTCGACTGATTGGGCCTCGCGAAGTGTAACAAATCCCACAAGATGATGAAATCCACATTATTCAGCAACCCCAAAATCAGGTTCGTTAATTACAACCTCTCGAAACATGCTCCTCGCTACCCGTTTGCTCTTCAGGGAAGTAAAGAAGTGAATTCTTAGCTAGTTTGGTTGCATGTTGCTTTACAAATGCTATTTTGCTTAATATAAATCAATTCTTTGCAATAAAAAACATTTTCGGAATCAGCAGACAACCCAGATACTGCAACCGCTTCAACTGAATTGAGCCATCCGATGCTATCGGTTGAAATAGACCAGATCTCGGAATCAGGCTTTGTTTTATAAGGCGAATGTTTCTGTGCATGCCTGTGTAAGAGAGAGTGATGTTGTTGTTTCACTGTTTTTACCTGTTGACGCGTTAGTCGAGATGCAGGCAGCTCAGTTCGCCCATAGGAGCAGTGGTGTTCACCATTCAGCACAGCTGTCGAGGTGAAGTCCACTGGGTCTATGTGCACGTTTTTTGCAGGACTTGGACAAGATCTACAACATTAAAAAGAAAGGCGGTAGAAACATGACAGAAAAACTGTCACGTCAGACACTCGGTTCGCTCCCCGCCCACGTCGTGGTTCCCGGCTACGACCTCACGACTATCACTCCCGGCATTGTCCACATTGGCTGGGGGAATTTCGCCATGGCCCACCTGGGTTCCATCATGGACGATGTCCTCGACCGCAACCCTTCCTGGGGAATCATTGCCTCTGACCTCCGCCTCCGCTCTATCATCGACGGGTTGCGTGCAGATGGCAACTTGTATGCGAAGATTGTTCGCAAGGGTGACACCCGCTCGGCGCGTGTCCTCGCCCCGGTTGTGGACACAATCTTTGCTCCCGACGATCCCCAGGCATTGGTGAATGCAATCGCCACAGCGAACATCCGCCTGGTGACCATCACTGTCACTGCTGCAGGTTACTACCTGGACAGCAACAGGACATCGCTTGACACCAATGCGTCTGACATCAAGCACGACCTGGAGAAGCGGGACGAAACGCCGCTCACCATATACCCATACCTGCTCAAGGGCATCCGCCAGCGCCTCAACACCCACGGGCAGCCTATCGTACTGATGAGTCTCGACAATGTCGAGGCCAACAGCAAGGGGCTCAAGCTTGGGCTGCTTGAGTTCGCAGCCAAGTACTACATTGAGGAGCCTGACCTGGTCGCCAAGATCCAGGAGAAGGTGGACTTCCCTGTCACGCTCATCGACCGCATCACGCCGAGAACGAGCGACGAAGTGCGCAAAGAGTCTGCTGAGTTCCTCGGCTTCGACTCCGCCGTGCTGGTCGTTACCGAGAAGTTTCGCCAGCTCGTTCACGAGCGCACCCGCTTCCCGTTGCCGGACTGGCAGGCAGCTGGTGTGCTCACGGTGGACGACGCTAGCCACTGGTGGCAGAAGAAGTTCTTTCTGGTTAACGCCGGACACCAGGTTGTGGCTATTCCCGGATTACGCATGGGTGAGAAGTATATCCACACGGCCTTTGCAGCGCTGCCTCCTGGACTGCTGGAGCTTGCTCATAGCGAGTTTCACTGGTTTCTCAAGAAGTGCGACGCCATGCATGAGTACTCCGCGGCTGTGCGCGCAAGATTTGCTGATCCGGCGCTCAACGATTCTTCGACTCGCGTTGCAGCTCGTTGGACCGAGAAGGCCTCCCAGCGCATCTTGTCAGCCATCGAACTGGCCCATGCTTCTACCAAGAAGATCCCGAAGGCCCTCACCTTCATCAAGGCGATCTGGCTGCACAACCTGTCCGGTCTCGACGAGTCCGGCAACCCGATCCCGGAGGCTGACGTGGAGCTCGCCAAGCTTCGTGGCGGTGATCCGGAAAGCACCCCCGCTGCGGCCCTGCAGCGCCTCTGCCAGGGGTGCCAGGCTGACTCCACGGTGGACATTGATGAACTGCGCAACATCCTGCACGACATTGGCGCTCGTCTCAACGACTCCCGGTTTGCGGCTGTAGCAGCAATCGAGGGCTTCGTGGAAGAGCTCGCCTGGTCGGTGACGGCTGTTGCCCGACTTGGCGTACGGCAGGCGGCGTCCGAGCTGCTGGCTCGCGCCTGACTCTACTAGTGCCAGACCACAGTCCAGCCAGGGGCAGAGTTGCTCTGTTCTTGGCTTGGCTGCTGCGTCGACTATTTACACCTGGTTCATAAGGTATGTCACCAGGCGTTTGCGATGGAAAACATGGAAGGAGAAAACAATGGGGAAATTTGCATTGTTCGATTGTGATGATACTCTGGTGGGCAGCGAGCGCCTGGCATTCAAGGCGTGCTGCGGCTGCGTCAACAGGCTGCTGGTGCGCAAGGGCGTGCCCAAGCAGTTCACTCAGCAGGAGCTGATGGAAATGTACGTGGGGCGAAGTTTCCGCTACATGTGCCAGCAGCTTTCCAAAGAGTACGGCTTCTGTCTTACGGACGAAGAGCTTGAGCCGCTTGTTCTGGAGGAGCAGGAAGCCGTGATCGAGGTGCTCAAGTCCGAGGTACAGGGTACACCGGGCATCAGAGAGCTCCTCGAAATCCTCCGGGACCAGGGCTACGTTCTGGCTGTCGTCAGCAGCTCGGCGTTGAGGCGTGTCCAGGTGTGCCTGGAGGCAGCCGGACTGGCTGAGTTCTTCGCAGACCGTGTATTCAGTGCCCAATCGCTCAACCCGCCCACGAGCAAACCTGATCCTGCCGTGTATCTGCACGCTCTGAGGGTGCTCGGCATCGGACCGAATGACAGCGTGTTTACTTTTGAGGACTCCACCTCTGGGGTTCTCTCGGCTAAGCGGGCTGGAATTGCGGTGGTAGGCTACCTCGGTGCGGTTTCTGAGCAGGACCAGGGGAAGCGAACGACAGTCCTCTTCGATGCTGGAGCGTGCGCAGTGGTCAGAAGCTGGAAGGGGTTCCAGGACTTCGCATGCAAGAAAACGGCATGAGGTGCCTCGTTTCGGCAAGCCGGGAAGAGTCAGAATCACAGCAATGTGGTCTGGCTCTTCTCCTGGCTTGATTTCTTTAAAGATGATACTAAATGCGATAGTATTAAAAGTTGAAAAGAAGCAAGGAGGAGGCCGAAGCCTCAACCTTGCCTCGATTGGGCTGGTTGTCTGCAATGGGCAGGCTGCTGCTGTGGGTGGTTGAAGCCAGTCAGTGTCTGCTCCGTTGCCTGGAGGGGCTCTCGGGGGTCCGCAGTGAAGCGGTTGTAAGAGTCCTTCCGAAGTTATTTGCTGAGGCGGTAATCTGTCCCCAGCACAGTTGAAGTGCAACAGATAAGAGCTTCTGGTAAGAGTTGTCAGTGGACGGGCCTGTCCTTGATCCTTGGAGTACGGTTGTCTGGTTCTTTCTGGTCGGGAACCACGTCGACCGTGCTCCAAGCCTTTTTCAGCTTGGCGACAAGCTCTTCATCACCCGGGTAGAGCTGCCGGCATGCCTTAACAGTCCAGTATGCAAACTGGACAAAGGATGGGGTGCGACCGGCCAGGCGGCGTGCCCGGTACCAGATCTGCGCAGGCTTTTCATAGGCGTAGCCGCCGTCGGAGATAGCGAACAGGGCAAATGCTCTGTTCGCTATTCCGGAGTTGTAGTGGACGCCACCGTTGTCGGACAGGGTCTGCTTGTAGTCTCTCAGGCGCGCTGGCTGCTCGTCTTTCAGGTGTTCAGATTGCGGGTCCTTGGGATTGACAGTGATGTCGTAAGCCGTACCTGGCTCCAACATATCCCTAAGAGCTGCGGGCAGTTTGCGGCGCTCCGGGTCGGTTTTGACGCCGGCAGCCACCTTCTTTGTAAAGAGACTGTCTCCGATGAGCCAGTCTGCCTGTTTGGCTGTCTGTTTCAGCGACCACTGCTTGATGAGGACACCGAAGACGTCAGAGTAATGCTCATTGAGCGCCCCGGGCATACCCCAGTACGCAGTGCGGGCCTCATTTTCGGTGACGCCGTGGGTGAGCTCGTGTCCTGTCACGACCAGGTCTACGAAAGTGGAGAAGATCTCCTGGTCGCCGTCACCGAAGACCATGAACTCGCCGTCCCAGTAAGCGTTCTCGAAGTCCTTGCCGTAGTGGACAACAAACTTCAGTCGCGAACCTTTGCCGTCGAGCCCCTCGCGGTTGTGCACTGCGCGGTAATAGTCGCGGACCAACCCGCCGTAGTCATAGCAGTTGTTTACGATCATGTCCCGCACTGGCGGTTCGCCTTCAAAGCGAGCTTTCAAACCAGGGAGATCTTCCAGGTGCTTCGCGTCGTACACCCGGCGGGCACTGCGGTGGAACAGCTGGTAGAACATCCCTTGCCGGCTTTGAGCAGAGGACTTCAGCTTTTCAGTCAGAGTGAGAGTTTGCAGATACTTGGACTTGCCCGGGTAGCAATGCGCAATCTCCTTCAGCAGGTACGGGGGCAGGAAGCCGATCTCGCTGGCAGTGCTGCCTGGCTGGACACAGGTGGTGAGGTCCATGTCCTTGTCGGGAATGAGAAAGTAAAATCCCAATGCAGCAACAATCAGCAGCAGGACTCCAAGGAGTGTAATCGGGTTTTGCTGACGTTTCATTTGCTTAGCCTCCATGCTGGCAACAAAGTGCCAATGGATTTGGATTGATCCGGCAAACCGGCAAGTAGATGCTTGACCGGTAAAGTGGCGCATGCTCGCATGGCGGTGCGTGCGCCATTGGAAGTACGCTGCGGTTGTGCAGCACAGGTAGGCTCTAGTCGATTAGTGGTAGGTGTGCCGTTGCAGTCGTCGAGCTGGCTGTTATAAAGCAGGCAACGTTGTAGTTAAAGGTCGGTAGATGAGATTCAGTCCTGAAGCTTCAAGACAGTCCTTGGTACGAGAGAGACGTTTGCCAGGTGTGCTGTGCCTGGAGTTGCTTTACTCCAGGCTGTACCACCGGCTCTGGCAATGTCCGCCGCTGACAGCACTGCATCTTCGGACAGAAGAGACGACTTGTTGAGCACTTCTGCCACCACGTCCATGAGCGGGATTTCAGTAAACTCGATCCATTGTGTTTGCAGCGTATCAGCGCAAGCGTCTGCCATCACCGCAATATGGCAGCCAGCAAACTCTGCAACCAGACCCTGGACCATCTGAAAAACTGCCCCTCTGCTGCGCCAGGTGTGGCGGCTGTCGTCCCAGATATTCTCCTTCTGTTGTCCAAGCAGCCAGCCGCCTGTATCTGCCCCGCAGATGCGGAACTTTCGGGTGTTATAACCTCCGTGCATGCACAACCATCTGACGACATTCAGAGAATCGTCGTTGTTCCGCCGCTGCAGTACCGACTGGAGCGGATATCCGGACAGAAGTTGCGCCAGGAGTAAGAGGGCAGCGCGGTCGGCAGGAGTGGCTCCGTAGTCGCGCTCTTTGAGCACAATGACGGCACAGCCTTGCCTGACTGCTGCTGTCACTTCCCTGGCTACAGCGTGAACGACTTTGTTCATAGCCTTATGACCAAGAATGAGAAGCGTGTACTCAGGCATTGTGTTAACTCAACTCTCTGCCTAAATGGTATTAGAGTTCAAACTCTTCGCCAGCCACCAGAAATGACACCAGCACACCAGAGACGCTTGCCGACGCATAGTCTTTGCTGACTGTGAGCGAGCATTGCTCCTGGTTGGCAGCTCGAAAGAGTCTGACATGCCGCTTGCCGTAGACTCTCACTTTGCCCTGGAAGATGTGTATGGCAGTGTCTTCGTCGAGTCCGATGCACAGGACATCAGGGTAAAGAGCCACAGCAGTCAGGCAGCGGCAATCGCGTGACCGCTGACCGGCGTGGGAGTCGATGATGACCTTATCCAGCAAACCCAGTCCAGGCGTGATAATAAGCGAGCCTGGGCGAATTACACCGTCACTCATACCTCCGCCTATCATCAAATGGCACATGGCGACTGCACCGGCACTGGTACCAGCTATGAGTCCACCAGCTTTGAAGAATGACTTCAGCTGAGTTAGCAACTGTTTGTCGAGAAGATGTACGAGACGCATCTGGTCGCCACCAGCAATGAAAACTGCAGTCAGCCCCTGGGGCAGCTCAGTGCCAGTTCCCGGCATGATTATGCTGACATCTTTGACGCCCAGTTGTCGAAATTGACAGGCGAGCTTTTCTGCTTTTTCTACCGGAACAACAGTGGCATGAAGCAGGATCGCTACGTGCGCTTTATCTCCGCCAGCAAGCCTGACAAAGTCGACCAGCGTCTTGTCGGCAGCTCCACCTATGGCAAACAAAGCACCTCGGTAGCAGTCCTCCTGGTTACTGACCGTGCTCTGATTGTTCATTTCGGGTCACCTCTTCTTCTTGTTTTTTTGCAACGGACATGCGAAATGTGACACTAACTGACAGGTGCTTTGTTCAGGAAAACGGTTGCAATGAAGCTGTTAGCTTCCTTGCACTAAGGTCTCAAGCACGATTAGGCAGTATTATCTGAGTACTAACCCCAGATGCTGAGCCAGAGCAACCCGAGTGGTGTTTGTATGTGGTGTAAGTGTTTTGGTTGAGTAGGAGAAGAGATTTCCGGTTGGCTGTTATTGTGGCAAAGTAGGCCATTACCTTATGTTCTTCACCTTGTCATTCGCAAGATGCAGGCAACTTGTGCTTCTTTAAGGAGAGGATTCTAATCCTATCAAGGAAAACCATATTAACGGCTGGGTGCCGCAGGCAAGGGTGCTCGGTGCCTTTGGATCATGTTTGTTGACGGTTAGCGGAATTACACCAACTAATCTGGCTCAAGAAAAAAGGACTGCTTGCAGGCAGTCCTTTTTTCGGCGGAGAAATCGTGTGTTATGCCAGCAGTGTTCGCAGAAATTCAGCTCTCGCATGTGCTTGAGCTACCATAAACGGATTGAACCGGGATGATTGATGTGCCAGCTCTAGGCAGGCTTGTTCCTAATGTCTTCTTGTAGCTCAGGCTTGCATACAACAGTTGGCACCAAGGATGCTTTTCTCTAGCGAACACCCGACAACCATGACGATTTGTTTTCAGCAAGCACGGGGCACTACCAGTGGTATTAGGCATGTCTGATTTTAACCTCCTTGCTCGCACTAACTTCGCTAGTGCCCGCAGGGGGCATCAGATTTTTTTAATCTTAAGTCAAGAGGTAAGAGAATGAGTTAATCGTTCTGAGAAGCCTCTCTAGTTCGATAGCAGAGTTAGCTGGTCGCCCATCTAACAACTTTGAATAGATCTTGGTAATCCAGCTGGACTGGGTATAAGGTCAAGTTATCTTCACTTCCACCCCAATACAAATACCAACAAGAACAAGCAAAGTCCCAAGCAGCACTGACACAAGGCATCTCCAGAAGACAGCAGTATCTTTACGGAGCGGTGTGTGTCGCTGATTGTGCCTTTGCGTGACTAACTCTTGTGGCGATGTTGGTGGGAAGTATCGGGCGCTGGAGAGGCTGGCAACTTTTTGGCAAGCATGTCGGCGGCAAGAAACAGAAGGCAGGCTTTGTTGCAGCAGAGACACAACCAGTGCTGTATCGGAGGTAGCTATGAACGACTCGTCTGTCAGGCGGCTGTGCGAATCTGCGCTGTACGCAGGGCTGATCACAGCCTTTGGCTCTTGTTTCTATTACATCATCGGTTTTTGCGTTAGTGCAGCCCAAGGCGGAGATACAGGACAGTTTTTCGAGAACTGTCTTGCTGGTTCGTTCTTTGCTTTCATGCTCTTCTGGGTGTTCTTCTGGGATGTCCTGGGGATGTTCGAGTGCTTGAATGAAAAACGTCCCGATGCTGCCGGCAAAGAGGGCACGGTCAGCCAGGAGAGCCAGCAGCAAAAGTTCACAGGACATCTGGACTGGTATGCCGAGACCGGTTCGGAAGGCGTTTTGTGGACTTTTGAGAAGGACGGTTTTGCAGGCTGGGCAAGCTTGCACGTTCTCGGAAACGGTGACCAGCTAACTGTTTTCAATGAAGACGGCAGTGTCCGCTGGCAGGGCGTGATTGACCTGGAATACGAAACCGGATGTCAACCTCCGCCGCGGTGTCAGCAAGCTGTCTTCGGGATGTGGGTATTCGGCAATCAGCGTGGCTTTGCCATCGAGGACTGGGCAGAGATGTTCATCGGCTCGGACCTGGTGAGCACCAAGAGCAAGCAAAAGCTCACAGGAGAGCTCATCCCTGCTAAGGCGCCGCAGGATCAGGAGCTAGGGGAAGAATAGAGTCCGCCTCCGCTGCAGGAGTGACGGTGCGTCCAGATAGTGAACACGAAAGGAGGATGCTCCTTATGAACATTCAGCCGCTGGATGGAACCACTTTCGAGGAATTCATAAACCGGTTGCAGTCGGCATGTTCCCTTGTGACAGAGTCTGTGGCTGTTATCAACTCTATCGTCAAGACAGCTGACGGTAGACAGAGCCTTAACACTGGCACAGCGTTTTGTGTGGACGAGCGTGGCTACTTCGTGACAGCGTTGCATGTCGTTGCCGGGCAGATCAACACGTTTATCGTTGCAAAAGCTGCGTCCGACGTGCGCGTTGTGGCAGTTGATGCCGAGCGCGACCTGGCTATTGTGCATGTGCCTGGCAGGTGTGGGTTCAAGCCTGTGGCATTTGCTCTTTCGCTCCCTATCCGAGGCGAGATTGTCAGCGGTCTCGGCTATGGCAATCTTAATGGACTGGCTGTGGAGCTTTCAGCTTACCCGGTCTTTTACTGCGGGCAGTGTGTTGCCGGGCAGGGTCCCGATGGGCTGGAGCTTGAAGGTGACACTCTGCAGTCAGCGCTCTGCTTTGCCGGCGCACCTGCGCACCAGGTTGGTTATTCTGGTGGCCCGCTTATTAATGTGCACGGGCAGGTAGTGGCTTGCACAATCAAAGGAGACGACGAAAGCAGTGTCGTCGTCGGTCCGTCAGCTCCCGATATTCAGGCGTTCGTAAAGCGACACGTGCCTGCTGCTTGAGGCGTCAATCGGCGTCAGGGTTGTGCAGACACTGGTGCCACAACCACTGTGGATGCATAAGTAATGATGAAAGGAGCAAGAACATGGACGATGGTCTTGAGCAAAACATACAGGAACTTAATTCCCACCAACTGGGGTGCAAGCTCTTCTACCTTGCACACTGGTTTGAACTTAACACACAGGACATCTGGAACCTTTTCCGACAATCGCGCGAGCAGCTGGAAGAGGTGCTTGCGCTCCTTTGTCGGATCGAGGAAACTTTCGATGCCGACACCAACGAAGAGATTGAGATCTGGTGCCGGGAGGCGAACGCCGCTCTGGATGGGCGCACTCCATCTTCTGCTCTGAAATCTGGTGACCTGAAGGCATTGCACGAGGCAATCCGACAGATTCACTGAAGACTGTCTGACTACAGCCTGGAAGCGCGGGCATCTATGGCACAGTGCAAGATTGTCAAACGTAATTGCCAGTATGACCTCAAGTCTCAGTCTTACCTGGAGCTGTTGTTCCAGGTGTTGCAAAGGGTGAGAAAAGTGTACATTCGCATCGAGCATAGTCTGCCAACCAGGACCAGACTACGTCTGGTCCGACAAGGTCCGGTGGAAAGCAATTTCAAGAAAACACTCGACAGCATCATAGCTGCTCTCAGCACGATCACCGGCGTGAAAAGCGTTGAGGTGACGAAGCTGACAGGCAGCATCCTCATTGCCCACCAGGCTGAAAGAAAGTTCTTGTCCAGAGCTGCGCTGGTTGTCCAGCAGTGCATGGACTGCGACTCTCCTGAGCCGGTGACTAGAACAGAAATAAAGATCAATAGCAAGCGACAGAAGACACCTGGCAGGTTGGCTCGTTTCCTGCTAGGAGCAGGTCCTTATGTTGCTGCAACTCTGCTGTGCATGACAACATTGCCTCTAGCGCTGGAGCTGGTACTGAATTTTCTGCTGATTCGGTTCCCCAACTCAATCTCAGTGCTTTTCATGGCAATGCTATCAGCGTTGATCCACCAGCCTGCTGCTCTTGAGCTGCTGACTGGATGCTTTGCACTTTAGATTGGTGTCTCACCGCATAGCTGCACGGTTGCAGGAGTCAACAGCAGTAGGCTCATGCAGCCGTCTGTCGGCAGCTCAAAGAAGAAGTAAAGGAGCTAAAAACAGTGACTGAAGAACAAAAAGAATGCGCACTCAAGGCACTGGGTTATGCGCCGGCTGATTGGCTGAGCCTCTTTCCATTCGGCGGAAGTTGCAGCCAGGAAGATGACATGCAAGTCGTCACCAGCTGGCGAGACAGGGTTTTGAGCCGCTCCAGCAAATGGGGGCTCGAAGAACGCGAGGCAGTTTGCCATCTTCTGGAGAGCGTGAGTGACTGCGCCGCTGATTCTATCTGCGAGCGCCGCCTGCTGGCAGACGGTCTGCAACAGCTGTCCATGGAGTTGGCTAGCGAATACTGCCAGCGCCTCAATTAGACAGGAAGAACTGCATGGATGGTGATGAAAGCCTGACGGCAGAGCAGGCTTTTATCGGTTTGGTTCAGTCAATTGTTTCAGCCCTGTTGCTGCTTGTTCGGACAACAAGCGCACAATAGGAAATCTTGCCACCGGGCAGTGTTCTTGCGGTTCAGACAGCCGCGCAGTTCATATTGCCTGGAGAAGGTTATGCCATGGAAGGCACATCAGGACCATCAACTGAGAAGGTCAACAGTGCAACAGGCAAGCCTGCTGGAATCCCTGTTGTAGATATTGTTCTGTCTGTACTGACCATAGCCGGGTTCATTGCAGGTATTGTCGCTTGCAGTCACTACCCGGGCATAGGTGTTTATGCCGACAAGGTGATGAACGGACTGGTCGACGGGTATACAATCGTAGCACCGGTTGTCATCTTTGGCATCCTGGCGCCTATGCTGAGTCAGGTATTGAACCTGAGTGAACAAAAAACTCTTATAGTCCGGTCGTTTCTCTGGCTGGCACGCAAGCGTCTTGTTGCTTGCCTGTATGGAGCAGTGGTAGCAGCAGTGCTGTTCAAGCTGCCTCTCTGCCCAAGCCACAGCGTCAACTGTTTAGCCACGTTTACCCAGACTTTCAAAACGCTCGGCTACCTGATGACGCATTCACCGTTCTTCTACGCGCTGTATATCAGTGTCATTGCAGCGTTCCTCTCTCTGCGACTGGCGTGGCTGCGCAAAGTCTTTGAGCACATGGTCAACCTGATTGAGTGGCTCGGGGCTTTCTTCAGCTATCTCGTTCCGGCGCTGATGTTCGCCATGGGTGCTTACGTTTGTCAGCTTCCGGTCCACATCAAGGAAACACTTCCTGCAGAGGCTGTTGAAGCAGGCAAGGGATTAGCATTTACATGGCTTGGTGGCACCATTCAGATGAATGGTGCAGAAGGCGCGATCAAGGTCTACCTCTTGCTGAGCATACTGGTAGGGGCAGCGTGTCTGGTGTTCTACGCTTTCCTCCTCCTCTTTGCCCGGCTGACTATGCCGCGATTCTCTATCGCAAACCACTTCTTCAGATACTGGCTGAAGGTGTATCCGTTGCTCTGGGCGACCTCATCGGAGAGCCTTGCCATGCCGCTCAATCTGGCTCTGGTCAAGGAGCTCTACCCTGAGGTGCCGTCGCTTCTGCGCAGGTTCGTCGTGGGGATGGGTTCGTGGCTCAACATCAATGGAACGCTCATATGCGTTTTTGTTATGGCTGGAGCCGTTGCCACCTTGCTGGGGCAGCCTGTATCGCTCTTTGAGCTGATACTGGCAATTCCAGCAGTCTTCCTCATCGGCTATGGAGTGCCCGGCATGCCTGGCGAGTTGATTATCTTTGCCGGACCCGTAGCCATGCTCTTGGGACTGCCTGCTGGAGTCAGCGCCTTGTTTGTGACTCTGTATGTAGGGTTCAACTTCGGTCTCACTGACAGCTTCCGCTCTGGACACAACAGCACAGACAACTGTCTCAGCGCACTCATGCTCAGCATGCGCCAGAAGGAGCTGACCGGCGATCCCCTCAAAAGTGAAACTTCAGACTAGTCGAGTCAGATGTGCTGTTCTGATAACAGCTCGTACAGATCTGCATTTCGAGGTGAATGTGAATCTGTGTGCAACTGCACTTGCCCAGGCTGAAGAGCACAACTGATGGACCTATTCAGCTGTTCAAGGCTGTGCTGAGAGAGCAACTTAGAGCAAGTACAGAAAAAGGGGTGACGGTTATAGAGAAGAATCAGCTGGCACATATGATCCGACAGAGACCGACCCGGGTGTCCGTGGCTTTTAAGCCCCGGCCACCCGGGTACCGGGCTGTTTCAGGTGATTTTAAAGACAACACAGCAACTATAGCGACGAGTTGCGCGATTGACAGTTCGCATAGTTGAGCTTGTCCCTTTTGTCGTTGATTTAGTTGGTGACCCCCTGACCAAGCGGATTAAGCCTGGGTAGGTTTGATCTTGCAAAGGTACAAATCTGTGACAAGGAGGTCACCATGAGTAAATCATCGTCTGGATCTAAGAGC
>CAILLX010000109.1 GCA_903835185.1 uncultured bacterium
ACTCCTCTTGCTGCAGGCAAGGCCAAACTGGCACAAGGGCAGGTCAAACAAGCAGTTCAGCTCCTTGAATCAGCAGTAAAGGCAGCTCCTTCTAGCTGTGAGGCACATCTGTGTCTCGGACAGGCGTATATCAAAGCTAAAGATTTCCCGAAAGCCAAACAGCAGTTGCGGGCAGCAATCCGCATGGGTAGAGGATCTTCTGTGGCTCAGAAAGCCAACAGCTGTCTTATGAGTCTTCCGCATGATCTGATTGCACCACGCCACGGACCAGGAACTGCTCTGATAGCTAGAGCTACTGGAGTTATATCACTGGAGCGGGGCGTCGAGGGATCCAGACCAACTGTAATAGACTTCTACGCCAGCTGGGCTAATCCATGCAAGCTGCTCAAACCGGCGCTCGAAAAAGCCAGAGCTGAATATGGCGACCGGGTCAACTTCTTGACAGTGAATGTAGACGACCCCAACTCAGACGATATTGTCGAGAAGTACGGTGTCAGCCCGGTACCGACTCTGGTATTTCTTAAGCCGGACGGCGAAGTAGCAACCTACTCGGTCGGCTATTCTGGCGACCAGAGCGTCTCGCGCGGGCTGGTTAAGATTTTGCCGGCAGGTTAAGTTCACTCAACGAGCAGGAAGCAAACAAGTTACTGACCACCAATTTGTTGCTTTGTCGCCACGAAGGCCAGCAGCACTGGTAAAATCGAATCAGGTTGAGTGGGTTTGCGGCGGTCCTGCATTGTTATGGAAAGCTTAGTGACTATCCTCATCGTTGAGGATCAGGAAATTATGCGCATCGGACTAGGTCTGATCATTGATCAGATGCTGGGAGTAAAGGTTGTCGGTGCAGTAGCTGATGGACAGTCTGCAGTTGAAGAGGCGCTTCATCTTAAGCCTCATGTTGTACTTATGGATGTAGCGCTGCCTGTGCTGGACGGCATCGAAGCCACAAGGCGGATCAAAGCTGAATCTCCCACCACCCGAATAATTATCCTGTCTGTCTACGACACAGATGCTGTCCTTTTTGCTGCGCTTAGCGCCGGCGCTGACGGCTACTGTCTTAAAGAGCTCTCCAAAGACCAGCTGGAGATTGCTATTAAGAGTGTAGCTGGGGGCGCCGCCTGGTTAGATCCTAAAGTTGCCAATCGTGTTCTGTCATCTGTGCCTAAAAGCACTGCTGCGCCTGTTCCTGACATAATTCAGGTCATTCACCCCGAATCACCACTGTCGCAACGCGAGGCTGATGTACTACGCCTGGTGATTGATGGCGCCAGCAATCAGGAGATTGCCGATAAGCTGGGCTTGTCAATAGAGACTATCAAAACACATATGCGCCACATCATGGAGAAGCTAGCTGTAGCTGACCGCACACAGGCAGCTGTAAAAGCGATGCGTCTCGGGTTGGTTTAAGCCAACACTACGTTACTTATAGTCGACAGGCATAGAGCTAAGACTTTTAATCCGCTCCTTGGTGATCTCTCTATATTTAACCGATGTGAACACGGGGACGGCGGCTAGTATCCGGCTCCACCTCACGTAGAATCTCGCGGGCTACCGGGCCAGTTTCACCTTCGCCGAGAAAAAGAAATTTGAGAATATAGAAAATTGGATGCCCCTCTGTCCAGCCCAGGTATAGGTGCGGCATAGTATGAAACTTATCCCTGATATAAAGAAGCAAAGCAGCCAGAGCATTAGGGATAGCCGGACTCTCGCAACGCAGAATACGGAACCGTCCATACTCTACTCCGTGAATCTCTAACAACTCTTCAGTGAATTCGGAAGCATCGCCACGATGCACTTCCAGAAAGAGAAGCTGCTCATCTTTAAGGTTATGAATTTCACGAGCTTCACGTTCCTTCTGCTCGTACCGAGTAGTTCCTGGACGATGAGCCACAATGCGCAACGGCTCACCTTTGCTTAACTCAGAGAGCCATTCATTGGCTTTGTCATCCAGGATAATCCTGTGCACCCTCAACTCAGTTGATCTTAAAGCTCTGGAGATAAAAGAGGTCACCAAAATGACAAGGATAAAGAAAGAAGCAATCTTAATACCATCAGGTCTTTCAACACTGTTCACTACAGTTGTATAAACAAAAACAACTGAAATGGCAAGAAAGGCTATCCGCTGCCACAACGACTTCTTCCAGCTAGAGAGCGTAACAGCTATGGCTGCCGAAGTCATAAGAACCAGCACACCAGTTGCATAAGCACCACCTTGAGCATCAACATCGGCGTTAAAGAGCCAGGTAATACCGAAAGCGACTAGAGTAAAAAAGACCACCAGCGGGCGCATCGCTTTGGCCCAGACTGGTGCCATTCCATAGCGGGGAAGATAGCGGGGGACAAGATTGAGCAGACCAGCCATAGCTGACGCACCAGCAAACCAGAGTATGGCTATAGTGCTGACATCATAGACAGTACCAAAAGTGTTGCCGAGATACTGGTGAGCCAGGTAAGCAAGGGCTCGTCCGTTGGCTTGTCCATTAGGCTGAAACTCTGCAGCTGGAATAAGCACTGTAGTTACAAAAGCACTCACTAACAGGAAAGCGCTCATCACTATAGCTGCTGTCCTTAAGAGAAAGCGAGTATGTCGTATCCTGCCAGCCGGCTCGCCAGCAGTGTCGCTTGCAGAACCACGCACAAGAGGCATGACTGCTACGCCAGTTTCAAAGCCAGACATCCCCAGGGCAAGCTTAGGAAAGAAAAGAAGTGAGATGCCAGCCATAGGCCACACAGAATGATACTGAGCAAAAAGCGCATGATGCCAGGTTGTCAGAGCTTCAAGGTGCCCAAAAAGATGGTGCAAAGAGGCAAAAGCCACCACCAGATTGAGACTCAGATAGATAGTGACAAGAATAAATGAAACACCGATAGCTTCCCTGAATCCCATAAGGAATATGCCGCCAAGCATTGAGACTAACAGCAGAGTCAGGAGTAGTCTGTTCTGCAGCCAATATGGTGCCCAGGGATTTTGAGCTAAGTGGGTGGCAGCGTCAGCAGCTGACAGGGTAATAGTTATGATAAAGTCTGTGGCGGCAAATCCTAAAAGGCACAATACAAAAGTCTTACCACGCCAGCCAGGCAAGAGGTTCTCCAGCATAGCTATTGATCCCTGCCCGTTCGGGCTCTCATGAGCCACCCGTGAGTAAATGGGCAGAGCTGCAAGCAGAGTAAGAGCTACAAGAAAAACAGTAGCAATCGGAGACAACAAGCCGGCAGCCAGAAATGCTATCCCAGGCGCATATCCGAGTGATGAAAAATAATCAACCCCTGTCAAGCACATCACCTTCCACCAGACATCCTGGTGGTGCTGTTGCGCCGACTTTTTCCTGCTCTCCCTGATCCCTTCTAAGAACCAGAGTCGAAACTTATCGCCAAAACGACCTTTTGCAACCTTCACAACGGACTCAGCCTTAAAATCTTTAGAGTAGACGGTATTATATATCGTGTTATATAGGAAGCAGTAGAAATTACAAGAAGTGACAACTGCTGCTAGACTTTTCAAGGCAGAGAGCTGAGGGCTAACACAGTATGGTTGAGCGCTTGAGAAGTTTTGTTCTAGCGTTAGTTGTCTTAACAACAGCGTCTATGGAGCTTACACCTCCTGCTGGCGCAGTACCATCGTCACTGGCACATAAGCAAATTAAGCGTCAAACGCCAGATACCGAACAGTCTAAAAATATAGCGCCGTAAACAAGCCGTGACTAGCACAAAGGTGTGGGTAATAGCAGTGGCAGCGGGCATTTCAGCCCTGTTGTTAGCAATTAGTGTGGGGGACGCACAGATGGTACTGGAAGGTATTAGACGGGCAATGTATGCCGGCAGCTGGTACGAGGCAGATCCGGAGCAGCTGCGCCAGCAGCTGGAGCAGTTCTTAAACAACGTCACTACCCAAGTTGACACTAAAAGCGTCTCGCCACTGGCACCGGACAATCCACCACTTGAGCACCCTGTGCTTGCCATAGTAGCTCCTCATGCCGGTTATCAATTCTCCGGACAAGCTGCTGCTTACGCTTATAAGCTAGTCTCCGGGCAGCCTGTCAAGCGCGTCTTCCTGCTCGGTCCCAGCCATCACGTAGGATTTCATGGCGGAGCTTTACCGCAACAGATAGTTTTTCAAACACCTTTCGGCGATCTTGACGTTGATAAGGATGTGATAGCTGAACTCAAAGGTTATCCTCTGTTTGCCAAAATGGCACAGGTACACAGTGTCGAGCACTCTTTAGAGATGCAGCTTCCGTTTATCAGGCAGGTTCTCGGCGAAGTCAAACTAGTACCTATTGTCATAGGAACGCTTTCTGATGAGAGCGAAATCCGACTGATGGCAGAGATATTAAAAGGCTACGTCGCCAGAGGTGATCTTGTCATTGTCAGCTCAGACTTTACTCATTTCGGTCCACGCTATGATTACCAGCCGTTCAAGAGCGATATCAAGGAGGGCATCCGCAAGCTAGATAGCCGGGCTTTTCAGCTGCTCAGCACTAGAAATCTTGATCACTTTTTGCAGTTTGAAGCTGAGACTAAAGACACGATCTGTGGCTTTTTCCCATGTTCTGTGTTGGCTGCCATGCTTCCTGAGGGCTCGAAAGGGACACTGCTCAAGTATTACACCTCAGCCGACATAAGCAGCGAAGAAACAACTAACTCAGTTAGCTATCTGGCGATCTCTTTCACAGGCAACAACTGGCCAGAACATCCCGGCTCAACATGCAAAGCTGCTGAAACAATACATCTGACAGAGACAGACAAGGTTGCTCTTTTGAAATTAGCCCGCCAGACTGTGGAAACCTATGTGCACACAAAGAAAGAGCCAACAGCATCTGGTCTGGGCATAGAAGTGAGCCCGGCAATGAAACAGCGGCTCGGTGTCTTTGTCACATTGAACAAGTTTGCCAAGTCCTCACAACCTGGACAGGCAACATGTGAATCCGAGCAGGGCAGGCAGCTGCGTGGCTGTATCGGTTATATCTGGCCGCTCAAAACTCTTGATCAAGCTGTCATAGACAACGCCATCTCTGCTTGTTCTCGTGATTACCGCTTCAACTCAGTTATGCCGGACGAGCTAAGCTCAATCAAAATAGAAGTTAGCGTGCTCACTCCGCCGAGGAGAGTAGAGTCTTATCAAGACATTGTCTTAGGTCGCGATGGCATAGTCCTGTTTAAGGAAGGTCATCAGGCTGTCTTTCTGCCTCATGTCGCTCCTATGTTCGGCTGGGATCTGCCCGAGACATTAACGCAACTGTCTAAAAAAGCTGGACTGTCTCCGGATGACTGGAAGGAAGGATGCAAATTTGATGTCTTCCAGGCAGAGCTGTTTGAAGAGCATTAAATCTAAGTCCAGAGGCAGATAGAGACAATTTGCTGCAGAACAATCTGCAACACAGTGAAAAGGAGAAATACCATCGTATGATCCTGACTTTTCACACCTGTCAACTCAGACTCTATACTTGGCAACATGCGGGCTTTTTCATGCGACCTGAAAAAAGTTCCAGAGACAACCAGGCGAGGATTGTTACCCCATAATCCGTAACCAAAAACCTCTTCTCCCGGGCTATCTACAACTGCCAGACGCAATTTGTGAATTGACAGCTTTTCGCACTGTTCAGCCAGTACTGCTGCCAGCTCCGGATTGCTTTGCGCAACTTCTTCCAGCTTAATAAACCGAGTCTTAAAGTGTTTTGCCTCACTCCAATCAAGCACCAGCGGCAGAATCAAGACAAATAGGACATTCCAGCACAGTATCATGAGCGCGGCACCACGAGCACCCAGCTCACCAGCTGACAGAAGGTGCGACACCAGGACAGTTAAAATAACGCCAACTATAAAAGAGGCTGTGTAATAAAGAGTAAGCACTCGCGATGGTCTCACAATTTTTCTCTCTTCTTGAGTTTCCCAGGCAGTCAAAGATCACATTCCCTGCTAAATCAGAACTCAAACGCTCAACGCCGCTTGACAGCAGGCGATCGGATGGCAGCACAACACTTCTAAAAATCGACTCAACCTGCCACCTAATTGGGGTCATAGAAAAGACAATTTCACTTGTCAGAAGTCAAACTGCTCTATCTATGCCAGGGAAAAGCTAGAATGATTGTTAGTTGGTCTTGGAGCAAACATGTTAGTACCTAAAGTCATCCAGAAATACCAGGTTCTTCTGACAACCTTCATCAGGCAGTTAGAACTCGAACGAGCCCGTGGCAATGAGTCTAAAACTGAAGAAATAAAAGCCACTCGCGATGACATCCTGCTTGTCCGGTGGCTTTGGCGTTTCTTGCTTATTGGCGCCCCATTATGCTTTTTAGTGCTGCCGCTCGTCATGACCATAATGGGGTCGATCATCTCCTTTCTCATTATGCAGCTGCTCTGGCTCCTGCTTAAACTGGCAATGATACTCGTGTTCATAGCGCTCGCTGCAGCTATTTATCTGACCTGGTTCAAGCCGCCCGACCAAAACTGAGAGTAGCGGATGCCTTTAAATTTAGAAGAGATCATGGCAATCGTTGAGACGTCGTCCATCCGTTTCGTGCGCTTCCTTTACTGCGACATCAGCGGAGTTATCCGAGGCAAGGTAGCATCCGTTCACGCATTGTCCTCTCGCACCGCTTCCGGTATCGGACTGGTCAAAGGCGCGATGTCTGTGAATATACTCGATCAGCTTCAACTTGATACCGGATACGGTGCCACAGGCGAAGTGCGACTTGCCCCCGATCTCTCCACATTCCGGATTCTCCCTTACGTCGGGGAGTCTGCCGCCTATATCTGCAACTTGCAGGAGCTGGATCATAGCGCCTGGTGTCTCTGCCCTCGCTCTGTGCTTGCCGAACAGATAAGCAAGGCAAGCAGGCTGGGAATTAAGATCGAAGCCGCATTCGAACCGGAGTTTACCCTGGCAAAGGGCGAGTGCGATAGCTTCACCCCCATCGATCAGTCGTTGTGCTTTTCGACTGGCGGAATGAATCAGGCAGCCGACTTCATTAACAGTTTTGCCGCTGCACTGGAGAGACAAGGACTTGAGGTAGAACAGTACTATCCTGAGCTTGGACACGGTCAGCACGAGCTTACAATCAAGCATGCTCCAGCTGCCGCTGCTGCCGACAATCAAATCTGGTATAGAGAGACTCTGCGTGGAGTCTCTGGCAATGCAGGAATTAAAGCAAGCCTGGCTCCTAAACCTTTAGCAGATCAAGCTGGCAACGGCTGCCACCTCCATCTTTCTGCCTGGGACATACGCAGCGGGCAAAATCTGTTTTATAGCCGCTCTGGTTTGAGCCCATTTGCCCATCATTTCATAGCCGGACTGCTTGCCCACCTGCCGGCGTTGACAGCACTGACCTGTGCTTCAGTCAATTCATACCGCCGCTTGAAGCCACGCTCCTGGAGTTCAGCTTACTGCTGCTGGGGGCTGGAGAATAGAGAAGCTGCCATCCGGGTTCCGTCAACTTACTCAGGCTACGAGGAAGCAACCACCAACCTGGAGATAAAGTGTGTAGATTCGAGCTGTAATCCATATCTTGCCCTGGCCGGAATAATTGCTGCCGGTTTAGCTGGTGTAGAAGAGAAGCTCTCCCCTGGTGATCCTGTAGAAGGTGATCCCGACACAATGACCGCCCAGGAGCTCTGCGACCGAGGAGTGAAGCGTCTGCCATCTACATTGCAAGAAGCTCTGGATGCGCTCAAAGCAGATAGGCTTATCGCAAACGTACTGGGAGAGCAGCTAACTAAGACATACACTATTGTCAAAGAGTCCGAATGTGCGGCTTTTGCTGCTCACGACGTTGAGTTCGAACTCAAACATCATCGAGATAAGTTCTAAGGGGACGACTGTGGACATCTCCCTGGATCGTTACATCTTTATCGATAACCATGCTCACTCACTGGTCAAGGAGGGAGCGTATCTCGAACTTTCTCTGGCAGTTTCCCTGGCAGCTCCTTATGCCACATCAATGATTAGTCAAGATCTGTCACAGGCACCCACTACCAAGATCCTGGCAGGGACTGATGGCCACAGCATTCCCGAGACACACTGGTGGGGAGCTGTTGTCTGGAAGGAGTCACTTTCGCAAGCACTCTCCAGCCTGGTCAACTCTAGATATTTAAGCGCAGTTCAGGCTGAGGAGATTGCTGCCCACCTGCTGCATGGCAACGCTCGTACTCTTTATCATTTAGATGATTTGACTTAGTCTGATGGGCAGTCGCGCTATGATCCTTTACTCAACATCTGCTAAGCTTCAGCTGGCAGCTGCTAGCAACCTGGTGTAAAGCCTGTCTGGAGATCTTATTCAGTGTTAAGTGATAGGTTTATAAAGAAAAAACAGAATTTAGCATCGATGGAACAAGCCGAGATGGAAGAAATTCTTTTCCCGCTCGGCACCAACTTTGATCCAGATCATGAAAAGCTGCTGTTTGAGCACTATAAACTATTAACACAAACATCTGAGCAGCTGGCTGCCAGAAGACAGGCAATCAACAATTTCTTCCTCTCAATTAACACATTCATCTTGGCTGGGATGGGATTGATGTTTAAGGACGGATTTCAATTATATGTGCACCAGCACAAGCTCACCGGAATCATGATTCTGGATCTTGCTTTTGCCTTAATAGGTCTGCTGATTGACGCCAACTGGTCAGCTCTTATCCACCGTTATGGCAAGCTTCTGGGCAACCAGATGCGCATTGCCGAGGCTCTCGAAAAACATATGGTGGCAGCTATAGTGACAGCTCAAGTTACTTTTGACAGAAAAGACTTTCAATCTCTCACTACTTTAGAACGGAATATCACTCACGCTTTTCAAGCAGTCTATCTCGCATCTGCCGCCAGTGCCATCTTCATGATTGTCTACCAACCTGTCTTCCACGGCGCACCACCTCCGGCTCTGTGAAATACAAACACTAAACATCAAGCAGACATAGAGCAAGAGCCGGGGATCTTGGTCAGTGTGTTTTAAATGGACCAGCAGAAAGTGTGACAGCGCCTGCAGGAGCTATCAACTATCACGCTTTCTGCTGGTGTTGGAGCTGCAAGGCAGCAAAGATTTAGCTTGAAAAAGTGAAACACGACGCCGCTTTTCCAGGAAACTTTATTTGCTTACCAAAATCATGCAAAGAAGTAAATCTTGTCAGGTCAAGGAGTTTATTAGCTTTCAGTGTTTTGTTGTTGGATAAAGGCAAACTTGATTCAATCACTACTTGGTGGCGCACTGACAATTTATTAACGTTCAAGGTTGGTACTGTCCGGTTCTTCCCACAACCGCTGTTCAACCTGAGAACTATTTCCGTAATCCGACACTGAGCCTGTTGAACCTCATGTGTCCAAAAAACGTATAAATAAATAGGTCAGGAATTCAAACGCTTTCCTGACCTACAAAAAAGGGAGGAATAGGACATGTTTGGACCAACCACATTTATATTGTCCTTTATTAACAGGCTGCCATCAGGGCAAATCTTCACCACACGTGATTTACTCCACACTGGCTGGCGTGCTGCTGTTGATAAGGCACTCAGCCGTCTGGTTGCTAAAGAGTACATAATCCGGTTATCCCGCGGCGTCTTTATCCGCAACGACTATAAGGTGATCATGCCTAGTATAGAGA
>CAILLX010000110.1 GCA_903835185.1 uncultured bacterium
CGCCAGCCGAAGCTGAGTCGGAGCCTTGATAACGCCCTCTGGAACTGCTTGGCGAAGCTGAGTCGGAGCCTTGATAACGTCCTCTGGAACTGCTTGGCGAACCTGAGCCAGAGCCTTGATAACGTCCTCTGGAGTCGCCAGTCGAACCTGAGCCGGAGCCTTGATAACGTCCTCTGGAGTCGCCAGTCGAACCTGAGCCGGAGCCTTGATAACGCCCTCTGGAGTCGCCAGTCGAACCTGAGCCGGAGCCTTGATAACGTCCTCTGGAGTCGCCAGCCGAACCTGAGCCAGAGCCTTGACAGGTCTCACTGGAGTCGCCAGCCGAGTCTAGGTCAGAGCCTTGACAGGTCTCACTGGAGTCGTCTTCCGAGTCTGAGTCGGAGCTTTGATAGCTCTCACTGGAGTCGTCTTCCGAGTCTGAGTCGGAGCTTTGATAGCTCTCACTGGAGTTGCCTGTCGATTCTGAGTCAGAGCCTTGATAGCTCTCACTGGAGTCGTCTGCCGAGTCTGAGTCAGAGCTTTGATAGCTCTCACTGGAGTTGCCCTGTGATACTTCACTGTTGCCTTCGTTTTCATGGCGACTGATATCACTGCACCCGGTGCTATCGGCTGTATCGCCGGTTAAAGTGAGGCTGGGGGCGGGACTGGACTCTCGGGCAGACTCTGGCGATGAGCGCTTGGGCTCCTCATCTGGCCGCCAGCTGGTGACATCCTTGCGTCTCGTGCTCTTAAATTCGGCAATATATTTTTCTTTGTTCCCCAGCTGCTTGCCGTGTGCGAGCAAGGCATATTTAATTAGCTCGCAAAGATATGCCCTGAATGGCATGCCGGATTCATCGGCCAATTCAGTAGCCAACTCCAGGAGCCTGGGGCTGAGATAAAGATGTACGTTTTCCTCTTTTTCTTCGCGAACCCAGGGTTTCTTGCCCCGAGCGGCAAACTGCTCTCTGTCATCAGAGGCTGCCGAGCGTTGTCTGAACTTATCTGCAGCTTCGGCAGGCAGTCGCTCTGCCCGAGGCTTGACCTGCTGCTGTGACCGGGAACTATGTGAACTGCTGGAACTGCCTTCCGGTCTCTTTTTCATGCCTTTCTACTCTTATCCTGTTATCTATGTATTTACTGTCTTTGCCTGTCGTTTGGGCCGTCTGCTGGAGTCTTGTCCAGCGCTGGATGCATCTGCAGCTCAATCGGTCACTTACTGCAAGTGTCCAATGAGGCTTACTAGATCGCCCTACATAACATACAACTGGTTAACTATAGCGGAGGCAGGGTAAAAAGTCGCTGCCAAGTAGATGATTATCGGTCCGCTAATACCCCATTGCATTGGCTTTGTGGCGTGCACACTGACTTTCTTGCCTTTTCTCTTGTAAACTTCCACTTTACGTGAGCGTGCCCAGCGCAACCTGAGGCTACTGTTCTAACGCTGTCGGTACATTTGTAAACAGCGGCTGAGCAAGCGAAAGCTCTTGGTCAGGATTATTGGCTAGCCCAGTGCAGTCCTGAGATCAGCTATCAGATCGTCGCCATCTTCGATGCCAACTGATAGACGCACAAGACCGTCTGAGATGCCTCTGGCTTCGCGGGTCTCTTTGGGGATGGAGGCATGTGTCATTGTGGCTGGATGCCCGATTAAAGATTCGACGCCGCCGAGAGACTCGGCCAGGGCAAAAAGTTTGGTGCCATATAAAAGCTTCTTGGCGCCTTCCAGCCCGCCGGCAACAATGCACGACAACATGCCGCCAGATCCTCTCATCTGCCTGCGCGCCAGCTCGTGTTGAGGATGGGATGCCAGTCCCGGATAGATCACCTTCTCGATTGCCGGGTGTTTCTCTAAATACTGTGCCACTGCCGTTGCATTCTTTTCATGCTCGCGCATGCGTACTGATAACGTCTTCAGACCGCGCAGCACTAAGAAGGAATCAAACGGACCGGGCACACCACCTACCGCGTTTTGATGGAACTTAAGTTGCTCGTACAGGTCGTCACAACTTGTTATGATGGCACCGCCGACGACATCACTATGTCCACCCAGATACTTGGTGGTGCTGTGCACTACCAGATCAATGCCGAAATCGAGCGGATTTTGCAGATAAGGGCTGGCGAAGGTGTTGTCTACAACGCTTATGAGATTAGCCTTTTTTGCCAGTTGAGCAAGACTGGAAAGATCAGCAAGTTTCAGGAGCGGGTTGGTGGGAGTTTCAAGCCACAACATTTTGGTGGCAGGTGTTATTGCTGTGGCAACTTCTTTCAAATTGCTGGCATCAACATAAGAAAAGCTCAGATTGTAACGGGAGAGCACTTTCTCGAACAGCCTGTAGACGCCGCCATAAACATCGTCACCAACAATTACATGTGCTCCTGAAGAGAGGAGGTTCATGACTGTATTGCAGGCAACCATACCGGAAGCAAATGCCAGTCCATATTTGCCGTTCTCCAGAGATGCCAGGCAGGCTTCCAGTGCTGAACGAGTGGGATTTTGTGTTCTTGAATATTCGTAACCTTTGTGGGTTCCCAGCGCTTCTTGAACATAAGTGGATGTTTGAAATATAGGTGTGATTATGGCGCCGGTAGACGGATCGGGCTCCTGCCCGACATGAATCGCTCTGGTTGAGAACTTCACTTTCTTACTCCTGCTACTGGGGATCCTTTTCCGGCTGCGACAGTGCGTCCGACAGACTCGCGCATGTGGCTCATGATGTCGTATTTGGTCAGTACCCCTGTTACTTTATCGTCTTTAGTTATTACAACCAGCGGTGTTCCCAGCCTGAAGGCGCGGTATACACGGTCTATCTCTTCGTTCTCGGCTATCTGCGGGAAAGCTCTTCCCATAACTGAGCTTACTTTTAGTTGCGACGGATCTTTGCGCTCAAAGACTACCTGCATCGCTACAATGTCGTTGATTGAGCCGGCGTTGTGCCCGTCAGATCCTATTACCGGTAGCTGGTCGATCTGGTACTGCTCCATGAGCTCAATTGCTTTCTGGACTGCATCTTCTGATTGCACCGATACTATACCGGGGATGCGCCCGCCTGCCATTTTGCGCTCAATGAGGTCTTTTACGTAATATGTTTGTCCTGGTGCCGGCAAGAATCCGTTGCTTTGCATCCAGTCGTCGGAGAACATCTTGGAGAGATAGCCACGGCCTCCGTCCGGCATGAGAATAACTATGACATCGTCTTTGCCCATGGTCTCGGCAATTCTGAGCGCTGCCACTGTTGCTGTGCCTGAAGAACCGCCAGCAAGGATGCCCTCCTCGCGTGAGAGCCTTCGCCCCATGGCAAATGATTCTTTGTCGCTGACACGAATGATCTCATCAATGATCTTAAGGTTAACCGTGCGCGGGAGATAGTCTTCGCCAATTCCTTCTACTTTATACGGTTGTGCCATATCGCCTGAGTAGATTGATCCTTCAGGGTCAACACCTATAACTTTTATGGCAGGGTTCTTCTCTTTAAGATACTGTCCGGTACCGGATATGGTGCCGCCTGTTCCCATTCCTGCAATAAGGCAGGTAATCTTGCCATCAGTTTGCTTCCAGATTTCAGGTCCGGTCGTGAGGTAATGAGCCTTCGGATTATTGGGATTGACAAACTGATTTGGTTGAAAGGCGCCGGGAATCTCTAAAGTTAATTTGTTGGCTACTGAGTAGTAGCTCTCATGAGAGCTGGCCGACACACTTGTGGGCACAATTACAACTTCGGCTCCGTATGCTTTCAAAAGATTGATCTTCTCTGGAGCCACTTTGTCTGGGCAGACAAGGATGCAACGATAGCCTCTCACAGCAGCCAGTTGGGCTAAGCCGGTCCCTGTATTGCCAGACGTCGGCTCGATTATCGTGCCACCGGGAGCTAAGAGCCCTTGCTTTTCTGCTTCGTCAATCATCTGGACGGACGGACGATCTTTAATCGACCCGCCCGGGTTAAATGCTTCTACTTTTGCCAGAATGAGCGGTTTGCAGCCAGCAGACACTTTGTTGAGCTTAACAAGAGGTGTCGAACCGATTGTTTCTAGAATGGTGTTGTAATACTGCATCCGCCGCAGGCCTCCATTACAATATTAGGGATGAGCGATCAACTATTATACGGCGTGCAGGCTTGGTGGTGGTGGAAAAACCAGCCGGTGTGCTGTTTGGGCGATCAAGTTGTTAGCTGGCGCTGCGCTCAGCGTCAGGAGACTACCGCAGCACCAGCTATGCATACATGGTAGTACGATGTTGCCAAGCGATACAAAGTAAAAGGGTGAATCATGTCTGATCTTATGCCGAACGATAAGTATTTATGGAAACCTGAAGACCTCTCCTCCTGGGACTGGCGCCAGAAGCTGGGAGAACCAGGCAAGTACCCGTTCACCAGAGGCATTTACAGGGAGATGTATCGCTCGCGCTTCTGGACTATGCGGCAGTATGCCGGCTTTGGTTCGGCAGATGAGACAAATAGAAGATTTCGCTATCTCTTGGCAAATGGGCAGACCGGACTGTCGACAGCTTTCGATCTACCGACCCAGATGGGTTATGACAGCGACGATCCGTTGGCTGCTGGTGAAGTGGGACGAACAGGTGTGGCAATCGACAGCCTGGCTGACATGGAGCGTTTGTTTGCCGGTATTGATCTGTCTGCTGTATCAACATCGATGACGATTAATTCGACTGCCGCTGTTCTGCTTTCTATGTATCGTGCGGTTGGTGTCAAACAAGGTGCCGACCCGAAGCAGCTCCAGGGAACGATCCAAAACGATATTCTCAAAGAGTACGAAGCTCGCAATACATACATTTATCCGCCGGTAGCATCGATGCGGATTATTACTGACATATTTGAATTCTGTGCTCGCGAAATGCCTCGCTGGAACACCATCTCCATCTCTGGCTATCATATACGCGAAGCTGGTGCTACAGCGGTTCAAGAACTGGCTTTTACTTTTGCCAATGCTATTGAGTATGTCAAGGCTGCACAGGCCCGTGGTCTGGATATCGACGAGTTTGCCCCACAACTGAGCTTCTTCTTTGTAGCCCAGATGGATCTCTTTGAAGAGATTGCCAAATTTAGAGCTGCCAGACGGCTCTGGGCCCGGATTATCAAAGAGCGTTTCGGTGCCAAGAAAGACAAGTCGATGATGCTCCGCTTCCACGTGCAGACAGCAGGATCGAGCTTGACTCAGCAGCAGCCGGACAACAATGTTGTGCGTACCACGCTGGAAGCTCTGGCGGCAGCATTAGGCGGCTGTCAGTCATTGCATACCAATTCAAAAGATGAAGCTCTGTCGTTGCCGAGCGAGGCTGCGGCGCTAACAGCCTTAAGAACGCAACAGATTATTGCTTTTGAAACAGGCATAAACAATGTGGTCGATCCATTGGCAGGGTCATATTACATAGAAGATCTTACAGATAAGATTGAAGCGGCTGCAGAAGCGTATCTCGACAAGATTGAAGAGATGGGCGGGGCGATAAAGGCGGTTGAGTCTGGATATATTCAAAAAGAGATTCAAGATGCAGCTTTCCGCTTCCACCAGGATGTTGAGAGCAGTAAGCGAGTTATTGTCGGTATTAATAAGTTCATCGACGAGCGTCCGGAGCCGATTCCGATTATGCGTGTTGATCCAGCTCTCGAAGGGATTCAAAAGCAACGGCTTACCCAGATGCGGTCCAAGCGTGATAGCGCTGCTGTGACTGCTGTTTTAGCCGAGCTTGCTGAGACAGCTGCCAGCAAAACCAATCTGGTTCCCTGTATTGCTCGCGCTGTTGAGGCTTACGCCACTGTCGGTGAGATTAGCAATACATTGCGTGTCGCTTTTGGCAAATACAGACCGCTTGTAACTATTTAAGCAAGCAACAAAGAGGAGCCGAGGGACGATGGCGACGGATGGACTGAGTCGAGGGACAGCGGAGAGGAGGGAAGCGAGGAGCTTCCCGGAGCGGAGCGTGTTGACGCGCGGAGGAGCCGAGGGACGATGGCGACGGATGGACTGAGTC
>CAILLX010000111.1 GCA_903835185.1 uncultured bacterium
GACAGGGTCTTCGCGAAGTAGCACGCCGCTTTTTTTAGTATGTCGTTCTCAATGCGGAGCGCCTTGATCTCTTTCTTCAAGGACGCAAGCTCATCGAGTGCAGATTTGCCAGACGGATTCTGCTTCATGACTTGTTCAGCAGCACGAACCCAATCCCTTAGCTTCCATTCAGGAATGCCTAATTCGCGTGCCACTGCTGCCCGGCTCTTATCGCCAAACAGCGCCAATCGAATTGCATTTTCCCTGAATTCCTTTGTGTATGTTGGTTTTGCAGATTTTGATTTATTAGCCATAGTCCCTCCTGGTGAATTTTCTCACAGGGAGCAACTTTCTACGATCACTGTCTGCTATTTGGGGGAAAGGTCAAACTGATCGTTTTAATTCCGATTAAAATCGGGAGTGGGCTCACTGGTGATGATACCCTTCTCAATATAAACGGGACGCATCTGCTGCCTTATATATGGTAGCTGTGTGCCGAATAACAGACCGCATATTAACGTCAATCCACCGCAAAGAAGCACCGTATATGGTGAACCAATCCGGGCAGCTAGGATGCCGGCAAGAAGTCCTCCGATTGGCGACATTCCCATAAATGACAATGTGTAAAGGCTCATTACCCGCCCGCGTTTGTCTTCATCAACAAGTGACTGCAGGATAGTGTTACTGCCTGCCAGCTCAACCATCATGCCAAAGCCGCAAAGAATAAGTATTGGCACAGCCAGGATTAGGCTTTTCACCAGAGAGAAGATGATCAAGCCGCATCCGAACAGGCAGCTGGAAAACATAATCCAACGACTGAGCCCACGCACGCTTCTACGCATGGCCAGAAAAAGAGCGCCCGCAAGAGCACCCAGACCGGAGGCAGCCATGAGCAAGGCAAGTACTGTTGGTCCGCCGTGAAATATGTCTTTAGCAAAAACAGGCATGAGCACCATATATGATGAACCAAACAAACTAACTGCTGCCAGTAGCAGAATGATGGCACGCATTGGCGCAAAACCGACAGCATATTGTAGTCCTTCTTTGAAGTGGAGAAAGATGCTGCTGGATGCGTGTTCCGGCTTGGGAATCGGTTTGATTCTCATGGCACACAATGCCCAGATTACAGCTATATAACTGATGCCGTTGAGTAGAAAACACATGCCCTCGCCGACCCAGAGGATTAAAATACCGGCAATTGTAGGACCTATGAGGCGAGCCACATTGACTAGAGAAGAATTCAAGGCTATGGCGTTGGGCAGATCACTGCGATCGTCTATCATCTGTATCATGAAGGCTTGCCTGGCTGGCATGTCGATTGAGCTAATTACTCCCATGAATGCTCCAAGAACAACCAGGTGCCAGATTTGAATTGAGCCGCTCAGGGCAAGTACCGCTAGAGAAAGAGCCTGAATTGTAGCTAGTGTCTGAGTAATAATAACCAGCTTGTGACGATTGACTCTATCGACAAGTACACCGGCAAAGGGAGTGACTAAGAGCGTTGGTGCCATGCCGGCAAAACTTACGAGCCCAAGTAGAAACGCCGACTGACTGAGCTTGTATGCCAGCCAACCGAGGGCAAGCTGTTGCATCCAGGTTCCTATCCAGGAGATGCACTGTCCGACAAAGAACAAGCGAAAGTTACGACCACGTAGAGCGCGAAATGTGTGGCTGAAAAGATTAGCCATTCGCTTTCTTGGCTAAGAAGTCCCTTCCTTTGCCAACTGCTGTTTGAATAGGAACATTCTGCTTGCACAGCGGACAGCTCTCTTCTTCCCAGGAGTCGAGAGTGACATCTGTCAATGCATGAATGGGAACGCCTCCGACGTCCGCAGGCTTTATCCCGCCACGATTGCACAAGACTGAAAGTCCGACGACATTGCCGCCAAGTGCTTTGAGTGCTTCAATCACCTGGCGTGCAGAGCCACCAGTGGTAAGAATATCTTCAACTACAATTATTGTTTTTCCTGGAATGTGCAGGTCGTAGCCACGCTTGAAGATGCGCTTTTTCTCGCTGCCGTTGACCTCTTCTTCTGCGTAAACAGATAACGTTTCACCTTGCGAACGTGCAAGATTGAGATGATAAGCTACCCATTGAGATAGAATTACCCCGCCTACGGTTGGACCTGCCACTACATCTATGCTGTCAGCATCATATTGTTCAGCCATCTCTTTGCAGAGAGTGGCGGTGCTTGCCGGATGGATATAAAGGGCATCTTTATTGACATAAGCTGTTCCGTGACGTCCAGACGTGTAGACAAGATGGCTGCCTGTCATAATTGCCCCAGCTTCAGTAAGTATTTTTATGGCAGATTCGCTTGGCATATTGTTAGGATCTCCTGATCAGTTTAATTCTGCTGCAATACGTTTGGCCGCTTCAACCGGAGAGCCTATTTCCTGGGGCGGACTGGTAATAGGCCGTCCTATCACTAGATAATCGGCGCCTGCAGCAACTGCTTCAGACGGCGTCATAACACGCTTTTGATCGCCTGTTTCTGCCCAGGTCGGTCTGACGCCAGGAACGACTGTCAGAAAATCCCGACCGCAAGCCGACTTTATCAAGGCAACCTCGCGAGGAGAACATACTACCCCGTCCAGTCCAGCACTCTTGGCTAGTTGAGCCAGGTGAACTGCGTGTGCACCAACATCACCTTGTACTCCGACCTCCTCATTCATGATGCGTTGATCTATGCTGGTCAGTACAGTCACACCAATCACGAGCGGACGATGAGTGGACTGTCTGCTTACGGCTGCTACAGAAGCTCGCATCATCTCGGAGCCGCCATCACAGTGAACGTTAAACATTAATATGCCATCACGTGCAGCTGCCCTGGATGCCCCAGCCACTGTGTTTGGTATGTCTTTGAATTTTAAGTCCAGAAAGACTTGCCCGCCTGCCTGGCTTATCTTTTCGACAACTTGTGGCGTTCCGCAGTTTGTACACAGTTCGAGCCCCACTTTGAATCCACCGACATAGTCTTTAAGAAGATGCACCAGTTCAAGCGCTTTCTCTATGCTGGTAACATCTAGCGCAACCAGAATCTTGTCTCTGGCGAGCTTCTTTCTGGCTTCTTGTGAACCGGACATGGCTTGTACCCCCTGAGAAAGCAAACGCTGTTGGGCATAATTGTAACTTGTGATGATTTCCCATAGAGCTTACTGTTGCAGTTCGTGCTGCAGCACCTCGTAGAACTTGGCTCTTGTTTGCCTGTCGAGCTGGCACTTCTGCAGACTTGCAACATACTTGCCCGAAAACGGTCCGCTGCTAATGAGGATCAATTTCCTCACCAGGCAGGGATAACGGGCGGCAAAGATTAAACTGAGCCAGGCTCCACAGGAGAACCATATGAGGATATTGGTAGGTGCTCCGTGATGCTTTAATACAATGCGCAACTCGTCGACCTGCCCTGAGATTGTCCGCGCCGTCTGGAGAGGTCAAGTGTTCGATGTTTAATTGATTGAACAGGACAGTGAACTTCTTAATCTTGCCAGGCGTTGGGATTGAGACTGTCTTGACTCTGCTCAAAGCGTCTCCAAGTTTTGGCGCCAAGCACTTAAGCTCCGTTGACTTAGTCATTGCCCACCACAAGGCGTCCGACAGCTCAACTTACTGTATATCTATGAGCCAGCCATGTATCTCTTAATCATCAACTACTTGCAAAATAATCAATGTTGAGGACTAGTTGGGGTGGCACAGGTCGCATCATTTCCAGCGGCTGCTTCTAAGGCTCGGTATCAGGAAGTGCCCAAGCCAAGCTGGCATCGCCCACAGCTCTCCTTTCAGTTCTTGCTTCACCTGGCGATTGTAATAATAATCGGCTCGATCAAATAGATCTCGCGTGCAGCTTTCCTTACCAGTGAACCAGAAAGCTCTCATGAGAAGTCCTGCTTTACTGTCATTCAGGTGCATTTTGCGGGGGCAGGCACTCTTGAAATAAATTGTCATTGTACCGACCCGAAAAGAGCTGCTGGCGCCTGTAGTGTAAAAGGTAAGCTC
>CAILLX010000112.1 GCA_903835185.1 uncultured bacterium
AATAATTGTTTTGGGGTATGTGATGAAATCCAGCGGGTTGAAGGTATAACCCTTTGGATACAGGATGCCTCCCTTGCCATCAGGAACATCAATTTCAGCGGTATAGGTCATGTCCACTTGCCGAACCTGTCCTCGTTGTGCTCGGGGTAGTGTCGCCTTGTCTGGCGGTCCCTGGAAGTTTTCAAGTTTCCTTTTATCCAGCACCTTCTCCCAGTCTACCTGCCTGGCTCGTTCTTCGATCTCGGTTAAAGCATCCTTCTCCGCTATCGGATATGTTCTGCCAAACGTACCTAAATCTTTGGCGTGGGCTGACACGATACCAATAGACAAGCCGGCAACTATAAGGATTGAGCGCTTGATCATGGTTGAACGGCCTGATATTTCTTGTTGATGTTGTCAGTAATCTTCTGCTGAGAATTCTGGATTTTGCTGGTTAGATCCTTTTGGATGTCGGCAAAGTATTCCGAGAGATCTATTCTCGAAAAGTCGAGTGCCTGGAACTCATCAGGAGTAAAGCCTCGACAGTTGGGGCTGTTACCAGCTCCCCAGTCACCGTTTGGCTGAAATGTTGTCAATTGCGGTCTACCCTGCTCTTGAATAATCCTCGCCATTTTTGAGTTAAAACAGCAGTAGCCCTTAGCCTTCTGAACACATCCAAAAAAGTATTTTTTGTAACAGTAGTCTCCGACGTAATGGCACTGTTTTGCTTTTTCCTGCATCCCTGTCTGAATATCCCCTTGGTCGCAGCCTTTGCCCATCAGGACTTTCATGACGACCATAATTACCACTGCAATGATAATAGTGGCCGGATTGAATAAGGCTGCGGCATACGCCTCAATTCCAGCTGTTACTGCTGAAGCACCCGTTGTTCCGCTTGCCATTGCCGCATATGCACCCTCTGCAGCCGCTCCTGATATCGTTGCCGTCGAGCCGGTCGCGGTCGATACAACAGTCATTGAAGTTACAGCACCACTCGCGCTTGTCGTTACTGCCGACATTTGGGCTGCCCCGGTTGCCAGGGCATTACCGTAATAGGCTACCTGCCCAAGTTCGTATGCTGTCTGAATACCGGATGCTACGTTTGAAATTGTGCTTCCCGTATCTTCCGTCATTACTTCGTCGCTCTGGCAGCAGTTATTGATTAAGCCGACCGTCAACCCGGGTGGTCTGCATCGAGAAGCTTTCCCGTTAAAAATGTACAGTTGCCCCAGACAGTTTCCGTTGGCATCCCGTGCATCATCCTTGAGCATGGATTCGTCCATAGTGTCGATTGTTGCGCCTCCGCTGGCATCTGCACAGGCATTTGGCGAGCAGCGGTTTACTCCGTTATAGTTCAAACAAGCGTACTGTGTCCCAAGAGGACAGGTATTGAGTCCATCAAAGCAGCTGTCTTTCTCGGGAGTATAGATCCCGTCACCTGAACAAATTGGTACTGCCTCGCATTTGCCTATGGGCTGCGGCATATATGTTGTCCCAGCCGGACAGTTGTGTTGCGTATCAGAAACGCATTTATCAAGACTTGGAGAGAATACGATGGTTGCTGCCAAAGAAAAGGCAGGATCCAGGGGACAGCTTATACCTTGGAGACACTTGGAATCGGCCTGACTCCAACTGTAAGATCCGCAGTTTCGGGTGAGCGTTGCCAGACAGACATTAAGGTTCGAATCGTATGCTCCGTTGGCGCATACCGGTGGTGAGTAGCATGTGTTCGTTGCCCCATCGAGAGCGTAACTGCCACAGTCCTTAGCTATGGTCGCTTCGCAAAGATCGGTGGCCGAATTTAGTGTGCCATTGGGACATGAAGGCGAGAGAATGCAGAGTCCTGTGGTGCTATCATATGTTCCCTGACTGCAGGTCGGAGAATAAGTGACCCAGCAAACATCTACATTCGCATCAAAATTCCCACCGGTACAGGTTGGGTTGGTAGCTGACAGGCATTGGGTACCGTTGATGAGCGCCTGGCCGGAAGGGCACACCATCTGCGGAGAGGACATTGTGAAAGATCCGGACTGCATCCAAGCACTTGCAGGCGATCCGTCGCTGCAATAGCGATCCATGAAGTAGTAGCTGCAATTACCGCTGCTGTCACACTGTAGGGCCGACAGAGCATAGCCGGTGCTGGTCAGCTCCGTTCTGGTCAACAGGTTAAGTGGAGATTGGATCGTAATGGCGTCAGACCCGAGACAGCAATAGTTTGCTGCGACGGCGACCTGGCCTTGGGGTCCACTTGGACACGAAATATTAACGTTGCAACAGGAGTCTGCATAAGGAGCGCAGAGAAACGATGTCGGGCTGCAGGCCAGAACCTGCTGCTGTGAAGCGCTGGAAATGGCGTCGCATTTGTTGGTAACGACATTATAAGTGGTGCCTTGCGGGCATTCCGGTGCTTTTTCGCAGCGTGTCCGGCTGGTGTTATAGTTGTAGCCGCTTGGACATGACTGAATAATTGGCTGAACGCAGAGATTGTAGGATGAATTATAGGTGCCGTAGGAGCATAGGGGAGCTCGTTGGCATACCCCGGCCTGTGAGTTGTAGGAATAGCCATTGGCCGTGTTGCAGCTTGGCATCCAGGCTTTTTCACAGCGATCTCGTCCGGTAATGAACGTGCCGCCGTCATTACACACTACCGACTTGACGCACCGGTCATAGGTTGGACTTGCCTGGTTGGCATCATAGGAGTATCCAACTGGACAGTC
>CAILLX010000113.1 GCA_903835185.1 uncultured bacterium
GTAAGCGCAATTGTCCCGCCGACGCCGCCGACAGCAGCACTGGCGTTTGAGTTGCCGCCATATGACCGTAAATAGCCTGTTGTAATTCCTGCAGGAGCAGTCAATGCGATAGCGCCTCCCGATCCAATCGAGCAGCTGTTGTCAATATTTCCAGTAATAAGACTGCCTGCCATTGAAGTAATATTGAGCGATGGCATTGCAGAAGAATCAAATAGACCGCTTGTTCCACCAATATTGCCTACAGTAAGATTTCCTGTGAGTGCTACAGTCATGGTTCTGCCACTTGTGGACCCTAAATATTGGATTCCAAGAACGCTTGAGTTGGCAGAATTTATTGTAATGGTTGTATTAAGCGTGACTAAGGATCCGGCTGCGCCTGCGGCTCCAACTATGCCGGAGATGAAAACCGGCGTACCGGTGGACGAGGAAGCAGTAATTGTCAGGTTCTGAGAAACAACGGAATAACCTGCATACGGTGAAGTAGTAAATCGGGTACCCAGGCTGCCAAACTGGCTGAGGATTGTGCCGTTGAGGTTGACAGAACCACCGCTGATGGTAATCGAGCCGCTAATACCTGCGGCGCCACCAGCACCGGTGTACCAATTGCCTGACATGCCGATATTGCCACCGGCACCGGCTTTGGATGGAACTCCGCCAATACCAAATACTCCTGTTGTGAAACCACCTCCGACGGCATCGCCGGTAGTACTGGCTACACCGAAAGAACCTCCACTACCACCTGTGCCACAACAACTACAGCACTGGTTGTTGTATCCCCCAGCGCCCCCACCACCGGCTGCCAATACTGGTCCACTGATAGTCACTGTACCGCTTGCGGTTATTGTAATGTTGCCAGCGTTGCCACCAGCACCGCTGGCGCCACCGCCGTTGGCGGCGCCACCTCCGCCTGAGGCATTTGTATCACCGGCAATGGTGATGTTTCCATTAGTTGCTGTGAGCGACATGGCTCCACCGATACCCCCGGTGGCACCAGCGCCGTTAGAGTTGCCGCCATATGACCGCACATAGCCTGTTGTAATTCCACCAGGAGCAGTCAATGTGATAGACCCGCCTGCTCCAATAGATGAGCTACTATCAACATTCTTGAGCGTGATGCTGCCTGCTGACTGTCCCGATACAGCATGCGCTTCTACAGTAATTGCACTGCCGGTTCCTTGAAGAGTCGTAAGTGGCATATACACAGAGCCACCATAGGCAGATTGGGCTCCGTTTGCAACAACTACACCTGCTTTCAGTGTAATTGCTCCGGCTGAGCCGGAACCTACGGTGTTGCTAATTGCACTGGTAACCATGTTAATGTTGTGGTCAAAAGTCAGTGATACAGGATTGGCAGGGGAAGCACTTGTAACAGCAGGAGCAAGAAGTGTCAGACTGACATTGCTTATGACATTGCTGCTGGTGTCCTTGCCATTTGTCAATGTTCCCAGGGTAATATTTGAACCGGATATCACAATTGGTGCCAGATTGCTGAAGCTAAAGTTTGTCCCACTACCCAGGGTAACTGTTGCTGAGTTTGTGAAGCTAGTTAAACCACCACCAGGAAGTTGTTCCGGGTAGAGATTTGATGTGCCAGTTGTATAAGTAGGCGTGGCTGATACAGTGGTGTATGAAGTAGGAGTGCCAAGCGTTTTGATCAGGTTGGCGCCTAC
>CAILLX010000114.1 GCA_903835185.1 uncultured bacterium
AAGAAACTTTCTGATGAAGATCCAACTTTCAAAATTAATTCTGATCAGGAAACTGGCGAAACAATTATTTCTGGTATGGGTGAGCTTCACCTTGAAATCTTGGTTGATCGTATGAAGAGGGAATTCGGTGTTGAAGCCAATGTTGGTAAGCCACAAGTTGCATACAAAGAAACAATCATGGCTGAAGCTGAAGCTGAACACAAATACATCAAGCAGTCTGGAGGTAAAGGACAATACGGTCACGTTAAAATTACACTCAAGCCTCTCGAGAAACGAAACCCAGAAGATAAGGTTCCTAAAAACGTTAAAATTTCTGAAGGTTTTGAATTTATCGACTCTATTAAAGGAGGTGTTATTCCAATTGAATTTATTCCAGCAGTTGAGAAGGGTGTGAAGGAAGCGATGGAGCGAGGTATTGTGGCAGGATTTAAAATGGTTAACATTTCTTGCGAACTTACATTCGGTTCGTATCACGATGTGGACTCTTCAGAAATCGCTTACAAGATTGCCGGTTCAATGGCTTTCCAAGAAGCGGCACGACGAGCAAAGCCAGTTATTCTTGAACCAATCATGAAAGTTGATGTAACGGTGCCTGAGAAATTCCTTGGTGATATCGTCGGATCAATTAACTCAAAGCGAGGTACGATTGAAGGTTTTGAGGATCGACCTGCAAACATCAAAGTGGTTCACTCAAAAGTTCCGTTGTCAGAAATGTTTGGATACACAACACAACTTCGATCTATGACTGAAGGACGAGGTAATGCAAACATGGAATTTGATCACTATGAAGTTGTGCCAGCAAACGTAGAGAAGACGATTGTGGAATCAAGAAAGTAAGTAACAAAAAAGCACTCGCAGAGATACTTGCGCAGGCCGACGGGCCGAGCAGAGCAATTCGCCAGCAGGCGAATATGCGTTCATCTCGAGAGTGTTTTTTGTTACTTACGTTATTGGTTGACAAAAGTGATATTTATTGATATAGTATTAGATAGAAGCTCGTTTCATCTCTAACGATAGGGAGTTGTCATGAATAGTCTGAAGACTAATCTCACTCTTTTCGCGGTTTTGGTTGTGGCCATGCTTTTGGCGCCGGCTTGTAGCCAGTGTCTCGCAGTGGCAACTGCTGAAGCAGAGCGTCCGACCTGGGCGACCGGTCTCAAGGGGGAATTCCTCAAGAACGGCGACCTCAAGATCACCTGGGACAAACAAAAGGATGCACAGAACTACATCTTGTACGGCTTCAAGAAGGAAGTCGTCATCGGGGAGACAAAGGAGACCTTCTATATAATTGAGAAGGGGCTTCTCTTGCCAAGTACCGAGTACGACTTCGACGTCAAAATCATCTATCAGGAGAAACAGAAGTAAACGCACCAACAAATCCAGGGCCCACGAGCAAATCGTGGGCCTTTTCGCATATAAATATGCAAATGATGTATTATTGACATTTTGTCAATAATATGCTAACATAGTACCCAGAGTGACCTAGGTAACACTAGGACATCAAAAAATGGCTCTACGTAGAGTCGTTTTCAGAACTTTCCCAATTAATGGAGTGTACTATGAAGCTGCAACGTCTTTTCGCCAAGGTCTCCAGTTGCCTGTCCCGTCAGTCGCGCGCCCAAGTCCTCTTCGAGGCCTGTGAGCCGCGGCTCCTCGCGTCGGCAACGGTTCCGACCACGTCTGGCCTGACCAGTTCGCAACCGGTCCCCGTCGTCTCGATGCCTTACCAGGCGTCGGCCACCACCCATATGGGTGTCGATAACGAGGGCAGGTTTGTGGTTGTGTCGGACAACGCCAATGGCGGCACTGCGCCGGCCAACGTCTACGCCAGTTTGTTCCACGATTACAACCGGAACACGGCGATGATTAGCGTCTCGGCCGACAATGTCAATGTGACGTTGCCCACGTCGAGCTTCAACGGCATCTCGTTCGTCGACAAGACCGGCGGCACCATCAGCGTCAACGCCTACGATACGGCGCTGCTCTCCGACTACGTTCCGGCCATTAACGTGACCTCGAACGCCGGGTCGGTGTACGCGACCTCGGTCGTGCCGCTGACCGTCTCCGCCAACTATATCTGGGGCGGTGACGCGGGGAGCTTCAACGCTCGCCACAACTTCTTCGGGCATACCGTCATCTCGATTCCCGGCGGCGCCAACATCTACGGTGACGGCTTCGGCGCCTACTTGGAAAGCCGCGGTCCGATCGCCTCGATGATCTCCGGCTACCAGAACAGTACGATTGTCACGACGCAAAGCAGCGCGGACAATGCCATCAGCATCTACGGTGGCGGTACGGTTATGGCGGGGCCCGGCAACGACTCGATCCAGGTCTTCGGCTACGAGGGTTCCACCTTCGTGCAGACCGGCAAGGGTTCCGACTATGTGCGGATTCGCGGCAACGCTTCTTCGCTGGTGACGGTGGTCTCCGACCAGTACGTCTACGGCGAGCAGTACGATGCGGTCCAGCAGCTCACTTTCTACAGCTTCGGCGGCGGCACCCTGGCTCGCAACAGTACGCTCAACACCGACGTCAACTTCTTCGCGTGGAACACCAATGTGTTCTACACCCAGTTGGCTGGCTTCGGTGACGGCGGCAAGGGCTGAGTCGACACCTCGTCCTTCAGAAGGATGTCATTATACAAAGGAGTTTATCAAAGCGGTTCGAATCAGATTCGAACCGCTTTTTTCATATCTTTTCAATACTCACAACCTGTTAACAAAGAGTGAATAGCTTCTGATTGACTATTTCTTCTTATCTGTTAGTATAGCAATTACGCATTTTATGCGCTGTTTTCATTTCGGTGAAAGCATCATTATTAACTAGAAGTAAATTAGAGCGTTAGCTATCGGACAGGGTAAACTTCTCGTGCATCCTGCTTAATAGCGAACCAACTCACCCAAAAATATATGGCAGACGCAGCTGTTTTTGATCGAACAAAACCACACGTAAACGTTGGTACAATCGGTCACGTTGACCACGGTAAGACTACTTTGACTGCAGCTATTACAGCTGTACAAGCAAAGAAGGGTCTTGCTAAAGCTATTGCTTATGATCAGGTTGCTAAGGCTTCTGAAAAAGACGGCCGTCGTGACCCATCAAAGATTATTACTATTGCGATTTCTCACGTTGAATATTCAACCGAGAGTCGACACTACGCACACGTAGACTGCCCAGGTCACGCTGACTATGTTAAGAACATGATCACCGGTGCCGCTCAAATGGACGGTGCTATTCTTGTTGTGTCAGCAGTTGATGGTCCTATGCCTCAAACAAGAGAGCACATTCTCTTGGCAAAGCAGGTTGGTGTACCTAAGATTGTTGTTTTCTTAAACAAGTGTGACTTGGTTCCTGAGAAAGATCTTTTGGATCTTATTGAGGAAGAAGTTCGTGAACTTTTGACTAAGTATGGATTTGATGGAAAAACTACTCCAATCATCCGAGGTTCAGCTACTCAAGCTATCGCCGGAATCCCAGAAGGTGTTGCTTCAATCGAAGCTCTTCTTAATGCTTTGGATACATACATTCCAATGCCAGTTCGAGATATCGACAAGCCATTCCTTATGCCAATCGAAGATATATTCTCAATCGAAGGCCGAGGTACAGTTGTAACTGGTCGTATTGAACGAGGTGTTGTAAACATTGGTGACGATGTTGAAATCGTTGGACTAAAGCCAACTCAAAAATCAACTGTTACTGGTATCGAAGCTTTCAACAAGCAACTCGACAAAGGTATGGCTGGCGACAACGCTGGTGTCCTTCTCCGAGGTCTTAAGAAAGAAGATGTTACTCGAGGTCAAGTTCTCTGCAAACCAGGAACAACCACTCCTCACACAGAATTCGAAGCTGAGGCTTTGATTTTGAAGAAAGAGGAAGGTGGACGACACACTCCTTTCTTTGCTGGATACAAGCCACAATTCTACATCCGAACTACAGACGTTACTGGAGATGTTATCTTGAACCCAGGTACAGAAATGGTTATGCCAGGCGATACAGTTAGTTTCAAAGTTAAACTTGTAGCTCCTGTTGCTCTAGAAGCAAACATGCGATTCGCTATTCGAGAAGGAGGCAAGACTGTTGGTGCTGGAGTTGTTACAAAGATCATTGCTTAATACTGAAAAAACAACACCATGCCCGAAACAAAAAAAACAACCAAGAAATCTACAAAAGTAGCAGCGGCTTCAAAAAAAGATGCTGTATCTAAGTTGCGATTGCGTGTTCAGGCTTACGAATACAAACTCTTGGATGTTTCGGTCAAGCAAATCATGGATACCGCTATGCGTTATGACGTAGAAGTACAGGGTCCAATTCCGCTTCCTACAGAGATCAAGAAGTACACTGTGAACCGATCAACCTTCATTTTCAAAAATGCACGAGAACAATTTGAAATGAGGATTCACAAGAGAATCATAGACATTATCAACCCAACCGCGAAAG
>CAILLX010000115.1 GCA_903835185.1 uncultured bacterium
CAGCTGCTCCATTTGTTTTGCGTCAACCTTGACGCGGCTCTTAGATCCAGACGATGATTTACTCATGGTGACCTCCTTGTCACAGATTTGTACCTTTGCAAGATCAAACCTACCCAGGCTTAATCCGCTTGGTCAGGGGGGCACCAACTAAATCAACGACAAAAGGGACAAGCTCGGCACTGCAGTGCGCTATGGCTGCTCTACTGCCCGCTCTAGTTTGCTATGTCTGCGCCCGTACAAGAAGTAAGGCACTAGAGCCAAGGGCAGACCGATACAGTAAAGTTTAAGGACGAGCGGATTGAGATTAAGAGCGAGGATGATACAGCCGGTAGCCCCAATTACTGGAACTATTGGATGCACCAGCTTCAGTCTTAGCGCACCTATGCAGACACATGTAAAGGCTGCTAATGTGCCTAAGACCATCATGTCTGAGACATCTTCAAACGGTACCAGTCCAGCCATTAAAGCAACAACAATACCGTTGGCTATGATACCGAAAGTCGGGCTGCCTTTGTGAGAACGTTGAAAAATTGGTGGTAAAAGCCCGTCTTCAGCCATATTACGGAAAATTCTTGGCCCGCCCATGGAAAGAACCAGGAGCACGTTGAATATGCCGATAACGGCACCAGCTGCCACTAATTGCCCACACCAGGGTTCGCCTGAAGCAACCAGGAGATTAGCCAGAGGAGCGGAAGCTTCTGTTCCTCTAAAAAGAGGATTAATCTTGCCGTCAATGAAAACTGGAGCCATGGCTGTGGCGATCGCCATAATTGCCACATAAAGGAAAGCGACAATACCGATACAAAGATAAGTGGAGAGCCTGATATCTTTCAAACTCTTAGACTCGCGGGCAAAAGTGTAGAGAGCATCAAAGCCGACATAAGGGAAAACAGCTATAGCAGCTCCCTGTAAGACGCCGCTCCAGCCGGCAGGCATAAACGGGTGCCATAGTGCCGGCTTGATATGTCTTAATCCGACCGCCATGAAAATTGCTACCAGAGTGCATTTTAAGCAGACAAGCAGAAAGTTCAGCTTGGCTGATTTGCTCACTCCGCCAGCCAGGAGGATTACTGTCACTAAAAGGACAACAAATATGGCGACTATATTAATGCCAAAGTGAAACTGGGCGCCGTCGCGAATAGGCCCCATGAGGAAGGAGGGAAGATGGTAGTTGATTGCCGTTTTCAGATATTGGCTCCAGCCTATAGCTACTGCCGATGCTCCAAAGCTGTAGGCGAGAAAAAGTCCGAAAGCTACCACCCAGGCAAATATCTCACCTATTGAATGATAAACATAGCTGTAGGCAGAGACTCCTTGTGGCACTCGCCTGGAGAAGCGCTCATAGCAAATGCCGACAAAAAGAAAGACAAAGCCGGTAATGACAAAGGAGAGGATGCCGGCCGGACCAGCTTTTTCAGCGATGCGTCCAGGCATGACAAATATGCCTGCCCCGATTGTGGCACCTATTCCTAGTGCTGTAAGCAAGATCCAGCCCAGATGTTTAGGAGTATTGTCTGTAGCGCCCTCCGCCGTAGGAGGTGTCCGCCTCATAAGAGATGTCAATTGATTGGCCAATCTGCACCCGCTTATATATTGAAGTAAAATTAGTCACAAGCTTAGAAATGCTAGCATAGCGTTACCCCTAGTTGAGAGTGATTTTTAATGAAGGTGCAGAGAGCAGCTGTCGTCGGTGCTTGTGTTATGGGTAGCGGCATAGCTCGTGGGGGGAGCGCTGCAGGAGTTGAAGTCAAACTGATGGATCTTTCAGCTGAGCTAGTTGATTGCAGCTTGGCCGCTAGCAACCTGGTGCACTCTGGTGTGCACGACTTTTCGCAACTGTTGCAGGTGGTTGAGATTTAAGGGAGAAAGGAAGGAGAATCAATGATCAGGTGGTTAGCTGTTTTTCTTTTAGTGATGTTTATCCTGGCGGTGCGTTCAGTTTTTCCGCCTTTTATTATCGGAGCGATTGTTGCTTACCTGCTCCTGCCAGCTGTGCGGTGGCTTGCTGAGACATGCAAGATGCACAAGGCGTTTGCTGTAGCAATTATCTATGTTACTGTCGCTGTCACCTGGGGAATCTTAGGTTGGCTTTTCCTGCCCACCTTAATGGAACAGTTCAACCAGCTGGCGACACAACGGCACGAGATTATAGCTAAGCTTATTGTCCAGCTCAACAACAGCTTCAATATGAGCTTGAGAGTAGATGAGACTGTAGCTCAGGTAACCAGCAGCATGGAGGGAGCTTTTGGCAGACCATCCGAGATCGTGCATTTGGGTGGGCTGGTGTCACACTGGCTTCTTTCTCTGCTTGTTTGCATAGTTTCCTCAATCTACTTCATTGTCGACAGCAACAGAGTCGGTGATTTTTGTTTGCGTTTTGTGCCTCGCGAACGTCACCTTGTGGTCAAATCACTTTCAGCTGAGATGAATGTTCTTCTGGCAAAATATGTTCAAGGTCAACTGATTCTTATTGTTATCATGTCTATTCTTGCTTATGTGTTCCTGCACTTTATAGTCAATATGAAGTATGCGGCGGCTGTTGCCATCACTAGCGGTGTGCTTGAGATCATCCCTGTGCTCGGACCGATTGTGGCTACTACTATTGCCACTATTGTCGGCTTTTTCAGCACAAACAATCCGATGATTGCTTTAGGTATTATCGGCTTTTACACTATTGCCCGTTGGTTAGAAGACTACTTTGTGGTGCCGAGGATAATTGGTCATGTTGTGCACCTGCATCCGCTCATCGTCATCTTTGCCGTTTTGTGTGGTGAGGTTATGGCTGGAGCACTGGGGATGTTAATAGCCATCCCGGTGGCTGCTTCCATTAAGGTCATTGTTGATTTTATCTACCCGCCTACGGCTGCTGTTCCTGTGCCGACCGCGCAGAAGTCAGATGAGGCGGCAGTGAACAGCTAAGCGCCTATCAGTTTGTCAGGTCTGCGCTGCTGTGAGGCTAAATCGGTCACCAGTCGCCGGTGTCTGTACTTTCCACAGCACTCCAGGCTGTTTCTTCAGTGTGTGTCAGAAAAGTATCTGCTTGTATATGCGCTGATTCTGACAACCTAGCGGCAGTTGGAAAGGCAATGTTTGGGCTAAATTTTTGCTTCTGGTAGGTGGAAAGTGTGTTAACATGCCAGACAGAGTTAATTCATGCTGAAACCTGTTGTGCAAGATATACGGCAGGATATATAGGTTAAAGACATGATAAGCATAAAAGAGGTCGAGCATGTTGCCAAGCTGGCTCGACTGTCGCTAAACGATGAAGAGAAGTTGCTTTACACACAGCAGCTGGCTGCTATTCTGGCTTATTTCGATGAGCTTAAGCAGGTTGACACCGCAGGTGTGGAGCCTCTTGCACACTCCTTGGCGATTGACTCGGTTATGCGTGCTGATGAAGTGATACCGCCGCCTGGCGCAGAACTGCTTCTCTCTGGTGCGCCTTGCCGTCAGGGCAGTTATTTCAGAGTTCCTAAGATAGCGGAGTAGATCCGGTAGATGAGTTTTTGCAGCTGTGTAAATCTGGTCGGTTACGGCGACAATCACAGCGCCCCGGAGTGGGTTTCCTGCTTGAGCTGCTTGGGTGCAGCTGATGGCTTGTTAGCTTATAGTTGTATGCGGAGTTTGTAGATTGGGATCCGGTTGGGTCCAGGAGGGATAATGAGCACCAGATATGTCTTTGTGACTGGTGGGGTCGTTTCCTCATTGGGCAAGGGGATCATAGCTGCTTCCCTTGGGCGACTGCTGAGGTCCAGGGATATTACTACGACTATAGTTAAGCTGGATCCTTATCTTAATGTAGATCCAGGGACGATGAGTCCTTACCAGCATGGTGAAGTCTTTGTCACTGAAGATGGAGCTGAAACTGATCTTGACCTTGGGCACTATGAACGGTTTATCAACATTGATTTGAGTCGTGCTAATAATGTGACAGCTGGCTATATTTATAAGTCAGTGCTTGAGAAAGAGCGGCGAGGCGATTATCTGGGAGGGACAGTCCAGATGATCCCTCATGTTACTAATGAGATAAAGAATTTTCTGCGCAAAGGCGCTGCTCATACTAATGCACAAGTTGTGATTGTAGAAGTAGGCGGCACTGTAGGTGACATAGAGAGCTTAATCTTCCTTGAAGCTATCCGCCAGATGCGGAAAGACATGGGTCGTGACAATGTTTGCTACATTCATGCCACTATGATTCCGCATCTGCGGACGACAAATGAGCTGAAGACAAAGCCGACACAACATTCAGTTGATACTTTGCGCAGTCGTGGTATTCAGCCGGACATTATTGTTTGCCGGACAGAACGCCAGCTTACCAGCTCAATTAAAGAGAAGCTTTCTTTGTTCACAGATGTAGACATCAATGCAGTAATTCAGTGTCGCGATGTGCAACATCTGTATGAAGTGCCGCTCTTCCTTGAGCAGGAAGGGCTGGCTGACCGTGTCCTGGAACGTTTGCATATGCCTAACAATACTCCCGATCTAACAGCCTGGCGTGAGCTGGTTGAGCGTATCAAACGTCCAACCAAGAGCATTAACATTGCCATAGTGGGCAAATATGTAATGTTGTCAGATGCCTATATCTCTGTAGTCGAGTCGCTCAAGCATGCTGGAGCAAAGACTGCTCAAGCGGTCAATATCAAGTGGGTGCTTTCTGAAGATATTGAGAAGCATGGAGCCAAACATTTTCTTTCTGATGTTGACGGTATCATTGTACCTGGCGGCTTTGGTGACAGGGGCATAGAAGGCAAGATACAGGCTGCTGAATATGCCCGCCAGAATAAGATCCCCTACCTTGGACTTTGTCTTGGTATGCAGATTGCTGTTGTTGAGTTTGCTCGCAATGTGGCAGGACTGGCGGAGGCACATTCTACCGAATTTAACCCCAATTCTCCTTTCCCGGTCATAGATCTCATGCCTGACCAGCATCATGTAACTGATAAGGGTGGTACCATGCGTCTGGGCAAGTATCCCTGCCATCTGCAAAGCGGTTCGTTGGCAAGCAAGATCTATGGCAAGCAGGAGATTTCAGAGCGTCACAGGCATCGCTATGAGGTTAATAACAAGTTCCGCCAGGAGCTTACTCAAGCCGGGTTGGTCTTCTCCGGATTATCCCCAGATGACCGGCTGGTCGAAATGATTGAACTTCCAGATCATCCTTTCTTTATCGCTTGCCAGTTTCACCCAGAGTTGAAGTCTCGCCCTGATAATCCGCACCCCTTATTTGTAGGCTTTGTTGAGGCAGCTGGGAAGGTGATTAATGCCAACCCAGACTCAGGCGTAGATTCTTCTTTGTTTAATGCCGGTCAGGCAGCTGCTCACAACCAGGTGCAATAAACCGAAAGGGGCGGATCATCCGCCAGCGGGCGCGTGCAACGCGCCCCTGCGAAGCATTGGCCCAGCGCTGTGGCACTATTTTGGAATCTCACTATTAGTGATCAGCTATGACCACTACATTGCAGCCTTTGTCTTTGGCTATATTGAGTGCATCACCTACAGCTTCGAGAAGTGCTTGCGGTTCGCTGCTGTGCTGAGGATAACTAGCTACAGCAATTGTTGCTGTAATCTTAATTGGTTTGCCTGAACGGCTGTCTGCAACTTCAAGCATAGCTACCCGTCTGCGTACTCGCTCAGCAACTACAGCGGCACCCTCGGCATCTGTCTCGTGCAGCACTGCCACCAGCTCTTCGCCCCCCCAGCGAGCAGGTACGTCAATTTCGCGTACTGAACTGCGTAAAATCTTGGCAATCTCGACCAGGACAGAATCGCCTACTTCATGTCCATATCGCAAGTTGATGTCGCGTAAGTGATCCACATCCACTAGCATGAGCGACAGTGAATACCCGAGGCGTACTGCTCTCTTTAATGAATGAGTAAAGTGTTCTTTAAAGACATGGCGGTTAGGTAGCCCTGTGAGCTCGTCTGTGCCCATCAACTCCTGCAGCCTTGCCTGATAGCTTGCTATCTGATGTCGGAGCTGATCAATCTCTCTGTCTTTTTCGCGGATTGTACGCTCTAGCTGGCTGCTATGAAGTTGCAGCGATTTGAGCTGTTGCTCTGTTTGTCTATGGAAACTCTGTCCATGGAATGTTTCTAGCATTCGTGTCAAGTGAGCTTTCATTGCTACACCGCTAATCCATATTGAGAGTGTACGCAAGTGTGATCAAAGCTCTCTACCATAAACTAATACCGCTCCGCTGAAGCTGTTTGTCATTAAAGCAGGAATGCTGCTACAACTGCCTTGTATTATTGACTAGTTTATATTAGCTGCATTTAGGATTGAATGCCAGTTTTCATGGGGGGTAATCCCAAGGTTTAATTTACAGGTACCCGTGCAAGCTCGTGGCACTTGTACCTGTCCAAAAGGACCAGCCAGTATTTGTATTTTGGGCTGTCGACAGAGAATGTAATTGAGCCTTTCTGAACAGATTGCGGCTCCACCTTCTTGCTTGTGGCTGTTTGTCCGCGCATAACAAAAGGATAGTAGCGCTGGTCGTGATCCGAAACTACTGCCAGGTCAAAAAAACTAATCTCTCTTTTAGTCTGGTTATTCATCTTCACTTCTACAGTTAAGAGGCGGGAGTGGGAATCACCAAAAGGATCTTTACTGAAACGACTTGAGAGTACCTGCATCTGGAGATCTTTGAGATGCTCTTGCGGAGCCGGACGCAGAGCATCTGGATTAAAGCCTGGTAGTGTGAGCGGCTCTGAGATGGTTAAATGTGTCTGGTCGCCTGGATAAAGACAAGCTATGTTGCCTTTGCGCTTGAGAGCTCCAATTAACCCGAGCCCGGCTCCTACTCCAGCGCCTACTCCGACCGAGATACCGTGAGTTGAGATGGCTACAGGTAAGCCGGTTAACTGTACAGATAAAATAGAGCCGACAAGCGCTCCTTTAGCTGTATAGGCTGTGTCGATTGCCACTACCTTGGCTACAGCTTTCAGTTGATTGTCAGCTGTTGAAAATTTTGCATTGAAAGGCAGCTCATACTGTCCGTCGGGTGAGACAAGCTTATCGAATTCGACGTCCAGATAACCGTCACGTCCAAGACGGCGTTGCCCTTTAATATCAGTAACCAGCCCGTGGATATACCAGCCGCTAGGAAGAAGTACGTGCTCGCCGTTCTTTAAGTCTGCTGCAACCCTGGCGTAGATCTCGTCCCCTTTTTGCATCACTTCTGAGTTTAAATTTCCCATGAGTGTAAGGTCGATGCGTGAACCTTTGGGAACTGTTTCTACAGATCCGCTGAGAAAAGGAGATTGAGTCTTGCTGACCTGTCCGTGAAGAAGATCTCCTCCGACAGATCCTGTCAACTCGCGAGTGGTTGTGGCTTGAGTTGGAGCTGAGGTTTCTGTGGCGGTGCCGGATGTAATGGATGTTTTAGTGATTGCATCTGTCTGCCCGGCAGAGGCAGTTTGGACAGCCAAAGAGGCAGCAATTAATAATGAGATACTCTTTAAACGACAGGGCATACGGGTCTGGCGCTGTCCTTGGACTGTGTGCTTAGGTCCGGCGTGGATGTCAGGTGATCGGCGCTTATAGTAACACAGTTTGTCAGCTCTAGTGTTTGCCCGGACCAGCAAACAGATCCTTAATCTGATCTAGTAGCCCTTTCTTGCCGACTTTGCTGGTCCTGCCTGTATCTCGGTTGGCAGCTTTAATCTTAGCTTCCAGGTTACGGGCGTCTGGGTCTTTCGGGTTGAGCTTGAGTGCAGCCTGCACTTCTGTCATGGCGTAAGTGCGCCAGTTGCGTGCCAGATAGATTTCAGCCAACTTATTGTGGTAGCGCCCTTCACCAGGAACCAGTCTGATGGCTTCTTTTATAGCTGTCTCTGCCTCTTGATAGTTGCGCCGGCGGAAGTACTCATCAGCTCTGGAAAGGTGCTTGTCTGCCCACTTTCTGTTAATGTTTTCATCAAGTACAGGTTTGCTCTGGGTAGTGGCTGTTTGTGACTGGTCTGTCTGTGTGGGAGCGATATTTGTTGGCTCGGCGTTCCTGAGCAGGTGGCGTGCTTTGGCCAGCTGTCTGAATCGGTCGTACTCAGCACGGCGCTCCGACTCGCCAAGGACATAGTGAGCTTGTGTGACGCGCCTAAACTCTGCTTGAGCTGCTTGTTTGCCTGGTTCGTCGTTAGGGAACTTGTCTGGGTGCAGCTTCTTGGCTAATCGTAGATAAGCTTTGCGGATCTCCTCCGGAGCAGAATCTTCTTCCACCCCGAGAATTCCGTAATAATCCTCTTCAAATTCCAGCTCAGTCATAGCTTCACAACACCGGTTGCCCCATAAACAAGCATCTGCAGCTCAGGCTTACCGATATAAACATCATAACTTAATTAGCGCCATCTGGCAGTTTTCTCTCCAGTAATACTCACGGTGGGAATAAAGAATTGTGGAAAAATTAGCTCTATATAATTGACTCTGTCCATAATGTAATCACCCCTTAAGCTGTTTGGTGATTGTATGAACTTGGATCGTTTCACTAATAAAGCACAAGAAGCTGTAACTAACTGTCGGGTTGTGATGTCCCGATTTGGGCACTCTCAAGTGGCTCCGGAGCATCTGGCCCTTTCTCTGCTTGAGCAGCAGGATGGTCTGGCAGTGAAGATACTTGAGAGACTTGAGGTTAAGCCGCAGGCAGTTATTGAAGAGTTGAGCCGTTATTTGGGCGGTCAGCCGAAAGGTTCTGCTCTAAGCGTAGCCAAAGATGAGATACATGTCTCTTCCAAACTGATGTCTCTTTTTGAACTTGCTGGTGCTGAAGCAGAAAGACTTAAGGATCAATACATAAGTGTTGAGCACCTTATTCTGGCTCTGTGCGACGATAAAGCTGGGCAGGTTGGTACCATCTTTCGCCAAAACGGCGTGACGAGAGAACGGATACTAATGGTGCTTGCCTCTATTCGCGGTAAGCAGAGAGTCTCCAGCCAGGATCCTGAGGCTACCTACCAGGCGCTTGAGCGCTATGGCAGAGATTTAACTGAAGCTGCTGCCAAGGGTAAACTCGACCCGGTTATAGGGAGAGATGAAGAGATACGGCGTGTGATGCAGGTCTTGTCACGGAGGACAAAGAATAATCCGGTACTTGTAGGTGAGCCTGGGGTAGGCAAGACAGCCATTGTAGAAGGTTTAGCTACCCGTATTACTAAAGGTGATGTTCCGGAAGGGCTCAAAAACAAGAAGCTCATCGCTCTTGATATGGGAGCTCTTATAGCTGGGGCTAAGTTCCGTGGTGAATTTGAAGAGCGGCTTAAGGCGGTAATTAAGGATGTGGTCGATTCTGCCGGCGATATCATTTTATTTATTGATGAGCTGCATACAGTAGTCGGTGCAGGGGGTAGCGGCGAAGGTTCAATGGATGCTGGCAATCTTCTCAAGCCTCCGCTGGCGCGCGGTGAGCTGCACTGCATAGGTGCCACCACTCAGGACGAGTACCGCAAATATATAGAAAAAGATGCTGCTCTTGAGCGACGCTTTCAGATGGTGATGGTTGATGAACCGAATGTTGCAGACTCAATCTCAATTTTACGTGGGCTGAAAGAGAGATACGAGGTTCATCACGGAGTGAGAATCAAAGATGGTGCTCTGGTGTCAGCAGCTGTACTGTCTCACCGCTATATAACTGACAGATGTCTTCCTGACAAGGCGATTGACCTTGTGGATGAGGCCGCGGCAAAGATGAGGATTGAAATTGATTCGATGCCCTCTGAGCTGGATGAACTGGAGAGGCGGAAGATTCAGTTGGAGATAGAGCGAGAAGCTCTGCGCAAAGAGGAGGATACTGCCTCCCGTGAACGGCTTGAACGCCTGGAGAAAGAGATTGCTGAAATTAAGGAGTCGTCCGGCACCTTAAGAGCTGAATGGCAGAATGAAAAAGAGGCTTTGCAGCGCATTCAGGCTCTTAAAGCTGATATTGAGTCTACGCGAATCAAAATTGAACAGGCAGAACGTGCTACTGATTTGCAGAGGGCTGCTGAGCTCAAGTATGGAACCTTAATTGAACTGGAAAAAAAGCTCAAAAGTGAAGAGGAGGTATTTCACCAGCACAAAGGTCCGCGACTTCTCTCTGAGGAGGTCAATGAAGAAGACATAGCCAACATCGTCTCAAAGTGGACCGGTATTCCAGTCACCAAGTTACTTGAAGGCGAGGTGCAAAAGCTACTTCATCTGGAGGAGCACCTGCATAAGCGAGTCATCGGTCAAGATGAAGCTATCGAGGTGGTAGCAAATGCAGTGCGCAGGGCCCGGGCCGGGCTGCAAGATCCCAATCGGCCAATAGGCAGCTTCTTGTTCCTGGGTCCTACAGGTGTTGGCAAAACTGAGCTGGCTAAAGCGTTGGCTGAGTTTCTTTTTGATGATGAGCAAGCTATGGTGCGCATCGACATGTCTGAGTATCAGGAGAGACATACTGTGGCGCGTCTCATCGGCGCCCCACCAGGTTATGTCGGTTATGACGAAGGTGGGCAGTTGACCGAAGCTGTCAGAAGGCGGGCCTATACATGTGTTCTGTTTGACGAGATAGAGAAAGCGCACGCAGATGTCTTCAATGTTCTTCTGCAAGTACTCGATGAGGGACATCTTACAGATGCCAAAGGCAGGCACGTCAACTTCAAGAATACTGTCTTGATCATGACATCCAATATCGGCAGTCAGCATATCCTGGATTACCAGTTGCGTGCAGCTATCGACGGAGATCAGTTTTACCCGGAGATGAAAGAGAAGGTGCTCGAGGCGTTAAGAGAAAGCTTCCGTCCTGAATTCCTTAACAGGATCGATGAAACTGTCGTCTTCCATGCTCTTACTGCCGGGCAACTGAAGAAGATTGTCGACCTGCAGCTAAGCATTCTTAACCGCCGGCTGGAGGAAAGAAGCATCATTCTTTCCCCGACTGAAGCAGCCAAGGACTGGCTTGCAAGAACTGGTTATGACCCGCTCTATGGTGCCAGACCGCTTAAGCGCCTCATCCAGAGAGAGATTGAGAATCCGCTGGCTTTGAAACTGTTGCAAGGTGATTTCATGGACGGCGATCGGATTATGATAGACAGCCCGGGTGAGGGGTTGACATTTAGAAGGGAAGTTGCACTAATTCCTGCCGGCTAGTCAAAGTATTGGATAGGCGCACTGTACCAGAGAAGATGCAGCTGTCTGGTGGCGATGCCCAGCAATGCAACTAGCCATTGGACTTGTTAGTTGAGCTGTATTTTGCTAACGCTTCTGCTATGACCTCTTTGAGCGGAATGTTGTGAGCAGTTGCATAGGAGGCGCAATCTTCATATTCCGGCTGTAAGTTAACAGTCCGGTGCTGAGTATCGAGGGCAACCTTTATGCGCACTGTGCCTCCTTGTGCCATGGCAACCGGGTGCCAAACCCGTTGTGCAATTAGGCGTTCTGCTGGATATGCGCGTACACCAAGGGTAGAAGTCTCTGTCAAAATGAGCTCTTGAAGAGGCAGCTGTCTCTCCGGCTGGCAGATTACTGAGAGGAAATGTCCGCTTCGTCCTTTTTTCATCACAGCTGGAATGACCGCAACATCGAGGGCACCGGCGGCAAAAAGCTTTTCTGAAGTATAAGCAAGAGCTTGCGGTGAAAAATCGTCTAAATTAGCTTCAATGATTGAGATCTGTTCTGAGACAAATCTGGACGGTGTCGACGCTTTTTCACCGAGCATAACTCTTACTACGTTGGGCCATTCGGAGCTCTCTCTCGTTCCGGCACCGTATCCGATGCCAATTATCTTGTCCAACGCTGGTGCTGTACCCCAGTTCTCAACGACAGTGGTGAGAATTGCTGCTGCAGTTGGAGTCAGACACTCATAGTCAATTGGAGATGAGATGATAGGCACCGGTGTAGTGGCAAGAAGATTGACTACTGCTGGAGCTGGTACCGGAATAGTGCCGTGCTCGGTTTTCACAGTTCCACTCCCTAGAGGTAGTGCTGAGCCATAACTGATTTCAATACCGAGCAGGTCATATGCAATTGCAAAGCCTATAATATCTACTATGGCATCAATTGCTCCGACTTCGTGGAAATGTATCTCGTCGGCAGGTACGCCGTGGACCTTACTTTCAGCTGTCGCTAATCTGATAAAGATTTTTTCTGCTAATAGCTTAGCTTTTGCGCTAATCACACTCATGTGAATGATTTTAGTTATGTCGGTCAAGCAGCGGTGGGAGGGGTGATAGCTTGAGTGCACATCCACTTTTTTGCTTGCTATGCCACCTCTGCAAGTGTCACACACTGAAACTGTGAAGCTGCCTGCTGGCAAAGCAATTTTTTCCAACTCTGCCTGCCACTGAGATTCTTCCAGCCCTGCCCCTACTAATGCGCCTAACAACATGTCCCCAGCAGCGCCGAACTGGCAGTCAAAAAAGGCGATTCTCATAAGCTTAATTAAACTTTCCAGTATCTAGTGTTAGTAGTTGTTCCTCAGTTCTACCACTTTCCTCACAATTGTGAGAGAGGACGTCTGCTTTTTGTGGTGATTGAGTGAGTTCAATTATTGTGAAACTTTCGATATTGCTTTTAAATGGCGCTTGCCAAGCGCAATGGTGCTACAAGTGGACTGGCTAATTCTTATTACTCTAGAAGTGATTTATTGCATGGTCAAATTTATTGAATGGCTGGAAGGTCGATCTGCCCCAGGTTGAGGTCAGATGAAACTGTAACCTCTCGAGAGGTCTCTTTGATCACGTTTGAATATAAGCGATTGATTATTGCTAGCCTTTTTCTCCCTGGGGCTACAACCATTGTGAAAATGCCATCGTCTTTGGTGCAGGCTCGTCCACTGCCGTAAATTTTTTCATGCATATCGCTTGGGTCCTGCGGCTCAATGTTTATGACAATACCTTTGAGAGCTCTTCCGCCGAAGGTAATTAAGCCGGTAAGTGGAAATCCTTTGACAAGATGGACTATCATCTGCCGATCTTGCCCTGCAGGCAGATTTGTAAAAATGGCGCTAGCCAAACCGCTTGCTCGCCCTGGTGTGAATTCCAGGTCAAGCGGGTGAGTCCAATGCGCTGCAATCCAAAACTGCCCGTCGCTGTTAGTAGACGCTGTCTTATGCTCATCAGAGGTAGTGTCAGCTAATCTAATCCTGACATGTCCAAGCGGACTGTTCCCTGGATCAACTACTTTGCCGCGAAACTGTGCCTGTGGTGTTATCGTGGTAGTGTCAGCAGCAGCTGGCTTGGCAACCTGGAGAACTCCGCACCAGGTTAATCCAACAAGGAGATAAAGACATGTCTGAAAAGTTTGTTTCATAACTTCTTCTATTGCGCAGCTGCCTAGATGCTAACAGATATTGTGAGCAAACGACAATCAACCAGCAGTCAGCTCATATAGCTTATGTCCTCAAGATTTTTCCAGGGACTCCAGCAGGCTTGCTGTATGCTGCAGAGCTCTGGCAAAGATGCTGCTTTCCGCTGTGATTACTATCTGCTCGAGAAGCCAGGTTATTGTCAGATAGCAGCTCAACTTCATGTGTGGTTTAAGAACAGTGTAAGCCGATTCTGGCTTTTCAATAGCAGTGAGAAGATGCAAGTCAAGACCTAGCTGCCGAGCTGATCGGCAATAACCGTCCAGGAATGACCCAAATAGATGCAGATCAATTTGGGTCGCTGGTTTGTGAGCAGAATGGATATGTTTCCATGGTGCATCATCTTCCCATAGTGAACAGAAAAAGACGGCGGCATAACCGAGATCGAGTGCCGGACTATCTTTGTGAGCATAGTCATAATCAAGAATGCAGACAGGTCGTCCTGATTGGAAAAGTATATTTCCAGGGTGATAGTCACCATGAACGGTAAGGAGCGGGTCGTCCAGCCAACCGACAAACCTTTCGCTAGCCAGGCAGGTAGCCTGAGCAGCTGATAGCAGTGGCGATGCTGCAAACGGTAAAGCTTGTTGATACTGGGATGGCAGCTTAGCCAGTGCAGAAGCCAGGTGGCAGACAAGCTGGTCATGTACAGCTGGCGAGTGGCTCTCTTCCCAGCCAGCTGTCAGGTCGAGAGACAACTTGCTGAAAAAATGGAGTTGAGCTAGCGCTCGCCCGGCAGACAAACAGATGTCACTGTCCCAATTAGGCTGGGTCCAGTCAAATGGCTGGTCAGAGCTGACAAAGAGATAGAGGGACCAGCTTTTTTGGTTGTGAAAGGCGTGCTGAGTGCCTGCCAATGTTGGGATTACAGTAGGACACAGAGCAAAGCCTGATTGGTGCAATCTGGCAAGTAGCTCTTCTTGATAGTAAAGGCTGTTCTCTGGTAAGTGGTGCTGTTTGAGACAGTAGCTGTTACTCTTTGTCTCAAGCCTGAAAGTGGAAGGGCTAATCCGGTAAAAGGACAGCACTGCTGTCATTCCCCAATGACAAGAGAGGAGTTCACGTAGCTCTGCTGGCACCTTATCGTCAATCATCACATCTGGTGAAAATGGCCTTGCTTATCGCCAGGCGCTGCTTTTGGTGGCTCTTCAACTGTCGCGACAATTTTGACTGCTCCACGTTTATTTCCGGCACAGAGGCTGGCAAAAAAGATACAGGTAGCAACAAGCACCACTGATGCTCCGGCCGGCACATCGAAGTAGTATGAGATGTAAATTCCTGCCAGTCCAGATAGGCAACCAAATAAAACAGATAATGCCATCATGGTTGAGAATCGGCTGGTGAGCTGCATAGCCGAGGCTGCCGGTGTGACAAGCAGAGCTGAGACAAGGATGACGCCAACAGTTTGCAATGCCGATGTGACTGTAAGAGCTATGGCAGCTAGCAGTCCGTAATCGAGCCAGATTACGGGAATACCAGAAGCGGCAGCTCCAGCGGAGTCGAAACTGGTAAAAAGGAGCTCCTTGTAAAAAAGAGCAACACTCACCGCCACCAGGACGGTTGTAGCCAGAGTGATGGTCAGATCGGAGCGGCTCACTGAAAGAACATTTCCTAAAAGGAGGTCGAAAAGGTCGCCCCGATAACTGCGGTCATGACTAATAATGAGAATACCAGCAGCAAATGTGCCGCTAAATAATATGCCTATTGATGTGTCTAAGCTGATATCAGCCTTGCGGCTTACAGTACCAATTCCTAATGCAGTTAAGACAGCAGCTGCAGTTGCTGAGACAAAAAGATTGAGCTTTAAGAGAAAACCTATGGCCAGTCCACCGAATGTTGCGTGCGCTAAACCATCGCCGATAAAGGAGAGCCTGCGCAGGACGACGTGGGTGCCGATCATGGCACAGCTGAAAGCAACTAGCATGATGGCCATTACTCCTCGACGCATGAAGTCGAACTGCCAAGGCTCAAGAGCTAATGCTGTTATGTGACTGATCAAGTTCATTGTTGCCCTTCTTTATCCCTATTCGGCATCTGCACTGTGCTCGTGTCCAGCAAAAAGCTGGTCGCCTGCCGCAGTCAATAACAGGTGGCTACCAAAAGTCTCATTAAGAGTCTGGCGGTTAAAAACCTCCTCTGGAGAGCCAAATGCTACCAGACGGTTGTTTAGACAAACAACACGATTAAAGCTTGATGCTACGCAATTCAGATCATGCGTAGTGCTGATGATGGTGATGCCATGGCTGTTGAGCTCCTCTAAAAGATGTGAAAGAGCATGTTGTGTAGTGACATCGACACCAGTTATCGGTTCGTCAAGAACGAGGAGATCTGGCTCGGCAGCTAGAGCCCGAGCAATAAAAGCACGCTGTCTTTGGCCTCCGGAGAGCTGCCCAATTGGTAATTTGGCATGATCAGCCAGACCAACTCTAGCAATTGCCGCGAGCGCTGCAGAGCGGTCTGATTCTCCTGGGCTGCGCCCGATTCCGAGACGTCCGTAGCGTCCCATCAGTACAACATCCCAAACTGTGACCGGAAAGTTGAAATCAATTTGAGTGAGCTGGGGCAGATAGCCTATTCGTTTCCGCACTTTGTCAGGGGATAGACCGCCAACAGAAACAGTCCCTGCTGCCGGCTTGAGCAATCCGAGAATTACTTTTAATAAGGTTGATTTGCCGCAACCGTTAGGTCCGACAACGCCTACGAAATCTCCAGCTGCAATTGTGAGAGTAATGTCTTTAATAACAGGCAGTTTTTGATAGCCGGCCCAGACAGAATTGAGAGTGACAGAAAGTGGTTGCGAAGTCATTGAGAAACTCACCTTAATTGATAGATCATCCCAATCACTTATTAAGTGACTGTGCGAGTGTCCCAGGCTTGTGCAGCCTGAGCGTTGATGACTCTGTTCTTACCTTTCTGCTTGGCGACACGAAGCGCATTCTCACAGGCGCTCACCCAGCTCTTTAGATTATTTGCTGGCGTGAGCGTGGACAGCCCGGCAGAAGCTGTAGCTGAAAATGAGATGCCTTGTGCTACCTGATGCCTGGATTCAAAGTCTTTGAGCAGATTCTCTGTCAGAGATAACAGTTCATATTCGTCCAGGTCTTCAATTATGCAGCCAAGCTGGTTGGCGCCGATGCGTCCTATCTTGTCGGTAGTTCTGAAGCTGTCCTTGACCAGATTGGCTAGCGCCAGGATTATTTTATCTCCTGCTGTATAACCGAAGCGCTCGTTAATTAAGGAGAGATTGTCAATATCAAAAAGGATTAGATGAACAGTGTATTTGCGGTCATAGACAGCAACCAGCTTGGCTGTCTGTTCCATAAAGGTGCTGTGAGTCATAAGACCGGTTAAAGCATCGCGCCCGATAATCTTTTGCAGCATTGTGTACCGCTCCAGTCTTCCAGCTACAGCTGCTATCAACAGTGCTGGAGCTACCGGCTTAATCAGGTGATCATCACCGCCTACACGTGCACTTTGGATATGAAAATTAAGTTGATTTTGTGTTGTGAGAAAGAGGATTGGTATGGTGGCAAACCGCTCATTCTGCCGGACAAACTTAGCTAAGTCATAACCGCTCAGGTCGCCGAGCAAGATATCGAGAAGGAGGAGATGAGGATCGCACTTGATGAGCGTATCTTCGAACTGTTTTGGATCGCTAAGTGTTGTCACATTGTAACCAGCTGACTCTAAAACAGAGCGAATAAATGCAGCCTGGTCGGGGTCGTCTTCTACTGACAATACTCTGAGAGCTTGTGGCTTGTCGCGCTCAAGTAGAATCATGAGTTTATTGATGATCTTATTCTGGTCGAACGGATGTTCAAAGATTACATCCGCCCCGGCTCGTAAGGCCACTACCTTGTCAGCAAACTTGGCTTCCTGGCTGAGGATTATAATGACTGCCTTGTCTCCTCCTGCCGAGCAGCGCAGCTCGTGACAGACTTCATAGCCGGCGCTATCAGGTTGAGGAACGTTCATAACAAGCACGTCAGGCATTCTCTGCTTGATCGCCTCGATAGTGGCGGCAGCTCCGCGGGTGGAACGGACAGAGATGTTCTTCTCTTCAAGCACTCTGGTAAAAGAGTAAAGGGTTGTCTGGTCTGTCACTGCCAGAATGACGTCAGCTGTGCTGGCAGCCGGTTGTGAGCTGAATTCGAACGGTTTTGGTTCGGCTGTTGGTGCTTGCTCGGCTGCCAGAGCTTTTCTTAAAGCCTGGACAGTTTCATTTAAAACCTCCATTTCCATCCGTCCGACGTCTGTGTTGTTAACTATGAGCTGGTTTACTTGATCTTCTCCTTGTCCGGCTCTCTTGCAGACTTCAGCCATTTCGTAAATGCCGGCTGCTCCGTTCAGCTGGTGGAAGTGTTGGGCAATCTGCTGCAGCATACTGGGATCAGTGCCGCGCAATTCCAGATTGTGCAGCAAAACATCCATTCCACTCAGCCTCTCTAATGACCTGGCGATAAACTGAGCTCTTCTTTCATTGAAGCGGGTTTGCCAGTTGTACATTTAATCCTCTTGGTAACCTGGGCTGTACACAGTTGTGCGGCTGTATTTACCCTGTCGCTGGGCTGATGTTGAATAGAAGTATAACTTTGATCAAGTATTTGCCTCGCTGTCAATTCAATACGCCGGGTGTGTTGAATTGACAGCGAGGCTGAGAGGCAGGTTAACACCTGCTGAGAATCTCCTCCAGCTTTTTGGACAGCTGGTCTAAGGTGAAAGGTTTGCCTAGAAAATCATCAGCACCGGCATCCAGTCCGGTTTGCCTCGTGCTGACATCACGGTGTCCGGTCAGCATGACTACTTTGTCCTGCCCTCCAGCCAAGCGGTACTGTCTGAGAACGTCAACTCCCAGCAGATCAGGGAGTTGCCAATCAAGGATGATGACATCATATCTGTCAGCATTCATCTTGGACAGAGCAACAGGACCTGTGTAGGCGGCTTCGACAGTGTAGTTGATACACTCTAGCCAATCTTTAAGAGTGTCAGACAGGTCGGCATCATCTTCAACCAGCAATATCTTAGCCATTAAGTTGTAATCCCTTCTTATTCATACTGATTAATTATAAGCTCTGCTACTGGCCTTTCAGCTATAGCTGCCAGGGCAGACAGGTTCGCCGCTGAGCTCTAAACAGATTGCGGTGCCTACTTGTTGTCTGGCAAAGCTCAGCGTAAGCGCTGTTGCCTCACGATTACATGTCTTGTAAACTCAAGATCTATGGTTATAAAGATTGGTAGCTGCACTTTTAACAGCCGAGTGTATGTCCCTCCCATGGCCGGAGTGACAGATATAGTTTTTCGCGCTCTCGTGCGCAGTTTTGACAGTAGCTGCTTGTTAGCCACTGAGATGGTATCTAGCCGGGGTCTTATTAATCGTCCACAGACGCGGCTGCTCGATCTCTCAGTAAGTGAGCATCCGGTGGGAATTCAGATCTTTGGACATGAGCCTGACGTGATGGTTGATGCAGCTCTAATTGCTCAAGAGGCAGGAGCTGATTTTGTCGATATCAATATGGGTTGTCCGGTGCCAAAGATTACTAAAGGGAAAGATGGCTGTGCCTTGATGCGCGAACCGGAGCTGGCCGGACAGATTGTTAGTGCTGTCAGATCAGCAATTACTGTGCCGCTGACAGTTAAGTTCCGTCTTGGCTGGAATAACGAATCAATTTGTGCCGTTGAATTTGCTCAGATGCTTGAGACGTCAGGGGCAGATGCAGTGACTGTCCATGGGCGTACCCGCCAGCAACTTTACTCTGGAGTAGCTGATTGGGAGCTTATCGGTAAGGTGAAAAAAGCTGTTTCTATTCCTGTATTTGGCAACGGCGATATTTTTGCACCTGAAGATGCGCTCAGGGCAGTTGAAGTGTCTGGTTGTGACGGAGTTGCTGTGGCACGCGGTATGTTAGGCAGTCCCTGGCTGGCTGGCAGGATAAGCAGGTTGTTTGAGACAGGCACTGCCGGGCAGGCTCCCAGTTGTGTTGAACGTCTGATCGTTGCTTATAAACACAGCGCCGGGTTGTGTCGCTATAAAGGTGTGTCTGTAGGGATAAAAGAATCGCGCCGGCATCTGACACATTACACAAAAGGTATTCCAGATGCGTCAGTTTATCGTGCTCAACTGGCTCGGGTGTCGAGCTGCGATGAAGTGTCAACTATTCTTGCTGACCTGGCAGGCAAGACTGGTGGTGAGCAAGGTAGAAGCGATTTCTTATTTGCTGTAGAGAAGTATAATTTCGAAAATAGCGAACATCCAGCAAAACGGGATTGTGACAGTAAAAAGAGTGTCAAACCCCCAGTTGATCTCGTTGCCGTCTCGCCAGTCGCAATACCATAACACTGCATTAGTGAGTGGTGACATAAACCAGCCCATTATGCCGGCCATGAAAGCAAATAACAGCAAGATTGTCCAGAAGTCCATAGTGTCGCCTGTCTCAACATAGAGTTGTACGTTTGCTCATGTTCAACTTAGAGTTTAGGTCAGTTTCCGCCTAATGACAATTGTAATTTCTTTATAATTGCAAGAATTATTCGATCTTAATGGGGAGAATACGAAGTTTTATGAATGAATAACCACAAAACTTTGCAACCGGAACTCCAGATTGCAATGAAATGGCTGCTCACAACATAGCTAACACATCAACTAAAGTAATAGCGTTTAGTTGAGAACTTTGCGGAGAGCTCCGTTTGGAGCCTGGCTAAGTTGTTGTTAGTACAGCTTGTAATCAGAAGAAGAGATGAAGATAGTGCCATCTCCTTCAGCTGCTACCATCTGGAGCGCCTGAATGACTGAATTGGTAGCTTTTTGCTGATCACGCGTTTCATTTTTGATCTGCTTGGCGCGTTGGGCTACTTTCAAAACCAGCTCGTAACGATTAGGGTGCTTCTCAAGCAATTGGTCCAAAGTTCTTGTTGTGCTCATTAAATCTGCTCACCGTATTGGTTGACGTATTTTTAGTCTTTCAGAATATATTATATGCTGCAGGTTGTTGACTGCTATCTCAACAATGTCATTAACAACTTCATAAGCAAACAGCTCTTTCTGGGAGATCTCCTCTTTTGCTTTGACCAGTCTCGAGGCAACCTGCTCTGGCTGCTCTGTGGCTCGGCCGGCAAGACGTGACTCAAGAGCCTCGAAAGAAGGAGGTGAGAGAAAGATGAGTACTGCCTCCGGCGCCAGTTGGGCAATCTGTCGGGCGCCAGCAACTTCAATAACCAGTAGGACATCATTGCCATCTTGCTGCTGTTGCCTGACAAAGCTTCGCGGTGTTCCATAAAAGGCGCCAGCATACTCTGCCCATTCAAGGAGTTCGCCGCTGGCGCGGGACTGACTAAACTGTTCCTTTGTGAGGAAAAAATAGTCGATACAGTCGAGCTCGCTGTTACGCTTCTGTCTTGTTGTCACAGATATGGAGCGCAACAAGTGCGGTGTCTGTTCGAGCAACTGGGCAACTACAGTGCCTTTGCCGACTCCGGAAGGTCCGGAAAGGACAATGAGATTTCCTTGACGCTGGGAACAGGTTGCGGAGCAGTTGACTTGTTGATTCATAGAGATGCCTTAAGCTGTTTGGGATGCGGACTTCTTCAGGCGACAAGGCAATGATTATCAAATAATTTGTCATCTGAACATCATCTGCAAGAGCACATTCTCTATTATTTTAGCCAAGCTGCCGCTGTTGTTATTAATCTTGCTTGTGGACTGTTGGCTGGTTAACTCTCCTCTAATATTCTTAGTTGGTGATAGCTTATTTATTGTAAAGTAACAACACTCTCCTGACCTGCCAGCCTGCTGGCGATCGAAGCTATGCAACCATTCGACGCCCTTTCAATTAAGGTGGTTTTACAGGAGGCAAAGCCTTTTCTCATCAATTGCAAAGTTGATCGAGTTTTTCAGGTGGCGCGTGATGAGATAGTGCTGGCACTCAGGCACCGTGGCGGCATGAGATATCTTTTGTTGTCGGCACATGCATCACTTGGACGACTCTGTCTGGTCAGTGTGCCGCCCCAGTCTTCGTCTGTACGTCCACCCAGCTTCTGTCTGATCCTGCGTAAATATCTTACAGGTGCTACTTTAGTGGCGGCAGAGCAGCTTGTCGGTGAGCGCATCGTTGATATTGTCTTCTCAGCCCACGATGAAGTTGGTTCTCTTTCTCACAAAGTGCTTACAGCTGAGCTTATGGGCCGGCACAGCAACCTTATCTTCTGGGACAAGGCTAGTGGAAAGATTTTGGGAGCTTCACACCTGGTCAGCCAAGATATGAGCAGGCTCAGACAGGTGTCTCCTGGGCTTCAGTATATGCGCCCGCCCGGGCAAAATAAGCCAAATATCTTTCAGGTAACAGAAGATCAATTCAGCGGCTGTTTTTACGATTATTTTGCCGGCTCAACTCACTGCGAACCGGATCTGCTCACACAGTGGTTGTGTGCAAACTTTACTGGACTAGGCAGGCACCTTGCTGAAGAGCTGGTGGTAGCAAGCGCAGGAGGCGACTACAGGCAAGAGCGGGTGGTCAAACTTTGGGAGCGTGTCTTTTCACTCAGGGATGATTTCGAGCCGAAGCCAGCTATGTGTCTGGATCTTACTAGCTATACTGTTGTTTCTTGGAATCTGGCTGCCGGCGATAATTCCAACTGGAAATGTTTCACTGCTGCCAACGATATGGTGGCTGAGTATTTCAGCCAGCGACAGGCTAAAGAACGCTCAACCCAACTTAAAGAGAGGCTCACTGCCGACTTGCAGCAAGAGATTGTCAGATTGAAAGATCGTCTTGCCGCAGCAGCTAAATATGCAAATTTAGGTGACGAGCGCTTAAGCCCCAAAATAGCAGGTGATCTTATTTTGGCTCACCTCTGTGTAGTTGTCACTGGTCAAAAAGAGCTCATATGTGACAACCTGGCAAGCTGTTCGGATGAGAAAGTAACTATTGCTCTTAACCCTGGTCTGTCTGCCTCGCAAAATGCACAGAGCTATTACAGGCTTTATGCTAAAGAGCGTGCACGCTCCGGGGTTGCCAAGCTGGCTCGAGCTGAGGCTGCCTCCCGTCTGACAGTAGCGCAAAAGCGTTTAGATCTGCTTAACAGAGCTTGCAGCTTAGAGGAGCTTGAGAGGCTACGCGACATTATTCATCCTTCCACGCAACTTAAAGAAGCAGCCAATTCTCAAGTTACAACAGCCAAGAAGAAGCAACGACTGCTTAAGGTCACATCGTCAGATGGCTGGATTATTTATGTGGGGCGCAACCGCCAGGAGAATGATGAGCTAATATCACGAGTAGCACAACCACATGATATTTGGATGCATATTTCTGGCGCAGGCGGTGCTCACGTCTTAATTAAAGTGCCGTCAACCAAACAGGATGCTCCAGCACGTACTCTGGCAGAGGCAGCCCAAGCGGCTGCCCGTTTATCTAAAGCTGCATCAAGTGGGGTTGTGCGTGTCGTCTATACCCAGTGCCGTTATGTGCGCAAAGTGCCTAAAAACAAGCCGGGAGTCGTTCGTTACGAAAATGAGAAGACTCTTGCAGTGGACATAACAGGACCGATGCCAGAGATGCTTAAACGCTTACTGGCTCGCCAGAATTAGTGTGCCTGCGTCCAGTAGTGAGATTCCAAAGTTCTGCAACAATTACCGTACGGGCGGATTGCATGCGCCCGCGGGCGCGTGCAATCCGCCCCTACTCGAACTTGCGGAAAAGCCCGACCACAACCCCTTGAATCTCTATCTGCTCCTCTGGACCAACTATGATAGGCTCCAGCGATGAGTTGGCTGGTTGCAGACGAAACCTTCCTTTCTCCTTGTAAAATCGTTTTAGAGTTGCTGTGCCGTCGCCTAAGAGCGCCACTACAGTGTCGCCGTTAGCTGGCGCAGGCTGTGGCTTGACTATGACATAGTCGCCATTATAAATGCCATCTTCAATCATAGAATCGCCTTTGACCTTCAGCGCATAACAGCCTGAGCCGGCATAGCGGTTCTCAATTTCAAGATACTCATCGCTTGCCACAGCATCAATAGGTGCCCCGGCAGCTATTGTACCTGCCAGCGGCAGTCCAGGATAATGTGTCTCGGCTGGTGGCACCGGCTCCTGAGTAATTACTGTCAAAGAACGGTTGAGCCCTGGCTCCCAGTGGACAAGCCCTTTCTTCTTGAGAGCCACTACGTGCTGGTGTACTGTCATCCTGTTGCGCAGACCCATCGCTTCTGCTAATTCTGCCAGAGTAGGCGGATAGCCCCTGACCTCTGTAAGCTCAACTATGAGCTGCAAAACAGCGCGCTGCCTGGGCGGTAATGCCTCTACTTGCTTTAACATTGCTCCTCCGCTACATCAGGTGGTGTCTCTCGGGGACCCCATACATAAGTATAGTATGAAGAAAAGGAGCTGTCCAGCCTCTGACAGTTGTTCTTATTGCGCCTGGTTTATACAAGCTGTTGAGAAGGCAGTAGAGGACAATTTCTTATATACAGGGTGTATAATTTCAATTAGTTTTTGTACTTCCCCACCAGTAGGGTCTGGAGGCGGTACTAGCAGTAGTTGCTTCAGTAGTTACTGCCATCCCATGGTTACACTTTAGTGCCGCCACGCCAGATTGTGGTTGGGGAATCAGGGAGGTTTAAGACGTGTTTCGACCGATAGTCAAACTCATCTTTTTGGCCAAAGCAACATTTGAAGTTGCCCGGGAGAAGGTCGAAGACTGTTTGGATCTTGTGACTACCAGGGCTGGTGAATACAGATCCTGCAGCAAAGAGCATCTTCTTGACTCGCAAGAAAAGATGCGGGAAGCGATTCAAGAAGTATCGCAGCAGGTCTGGCAGCGTTCCGAAGTCCTGGAGACGCAAGTGCTGGAAAAAATTCGCAGGCAGGTGGCAGATTTTTCCTTGGGTGCTTTAGGCGATTCAACTGAAATTAATGAACTGAGAGCTGAGATTGCTACTCTGCGAGCAGAGATTGCTGAAATTAAGTCGATGAGGGCAGCTGTCTGATCCGGATCGACCTGGCAGACGAGGCAACTTTGCCGGCGTCGTCACTAGATGTTGGCGCCTCAAGATATGATCCTGCGTATGCAGATAGAACAGTTGTCTGGTGGCGCTTAGCATTTAATTGTCACTTCTGGCAGCTTCTCTTAACTCTCATTATCTTTGCCGGACAGTCTTTGCTGGACAAACTCATACCGCCGGCTCAGGTGAGCGGTGCTGCTTTGCTGCAGCTTAAGGCAGCCAGGATAAGGAGACTGCTTGTTCAACTAGGTCCTACTTTTATTAAGGTTGGACAGTTTCTCTCATCCAGGCGTGATCTATTGCCGGAACCAGTGTCCTGCGAGCTGGCTTTACTGCAGGATCAAGTTGCGTCTATTAGCTTTCAACTTGTCCGGGAGATTTTAACTGCCGAACTTGGACGTTGCTGCGGGCACTCTTTTATCCTTGTCGAAGAGGTTCCGCTAGCTTCAGCCAGTATCGGTCAGGTGCATCGGGCTTTGCTTGACGATGGCAGCCCGGTAGTCTTTAAGGTGCAGCGCCCAGGTCTGGTGCCGTTGTTTTACCGGGATCTCGGTTATCTAAGGCTTTTATCCCGAATATTCGGCCGACTACCTGCCTCTGGCAGGACTGATTGGCTTTCTCTTGCCGATGAGTTCGGGCGGAGTTTGTTTGCTGAGATTGACTATCTGGCAGAAGGGCGCAATGCCGATCGTTTGCGCGCTGTTGTGAGAAGTTATCCCCAGGTGAAGATTCCCCGTGTTTACTGGCGTTATACAAGCCGCAGAGTCATTGCACTGGAGTACCTTCCTGGAGTCAAAATCGACAAGGTGGAGGAGCTTAAATCTCAGCGGGTCAATCTGCGTAGCCTGGCAACACTCTTAATTGAGTGCTATTTAGAGCAGGTTGTTTCAGCCGGCTTTTTCCATGCCGATCCGCATGCTGGCAACCTGGCGGTTGACGAGCTGGGCAATCTTATCATTTACGATTTTGGCATGATGGGTGAGATTACTGCCGGGCAACGGTTAGCGTTGGCTGACTGTGTTGCTGCTGTCTCAGATGGTGATGCCTGCAGGCTTGCGTCCGGTCTGGTCAAGCTGGGATTAATTAGAAGCGACGAACTGTGTGAGAATGTAGAAGCAGCAATAGAGCCGTTGCTTGATTATTATGGAGGCAGAGATATCCTGTCCCTGAATTTTGCAGGAATTGAGTCTAACCTTGAGGAGCTGGCTGCTAAACAGGCATTTGTTCTGCCAGCCTCATTAGCTTATCTCTTAAAGACTGGCAGCGGTCTGGAAGGGATTGCCAGAAGTTTAAAACCTAATTTCAGTTTTGCTGCTGCTGCCCAACCGTTTATCAGGCGTCGGCTGTCAGCAGAGAAGTTCGGCAACTTTTCCAGGGTACTCGAGCAGTTTGCCACAAATCTGATTGTGGAGATTTCAACTGCAGGCGTGAGGTAGTGACTTATATGGAGTATATTTTAATTGGCTGTTTGCTTGCAGCCTTGACTCTGATCAATCAGCCTGTGTGGCAGGTGATTGAATATGGGCTGAGATGAAGTGCTGGTGTGGACTTGATGAAGGAAGCAATTAGCAAGTGTGTGCAGTGTGGGGCTCAGTTGGATGAGTCGGGGTGCTGTTCTGTCTGCAAGACAGATCAAACACAGCTGACTGCTGCCAATATCAGCTCTTTTGTTGATCGGATTAAGCATCTCCTTGTTTTGCCACGCATGCATGGACCGCGCCAGTCCTTAGGCGAGCTCTCCTTAATTAACAAGCAGACTAGTGAGAGTTACTGTCTCAATAACCGCATCATTAAAATTGGGCGCGATTCCACTAACGAGATTGCCCTAGCCAGCGATACAGCTATATCTCGCAACCATGCATGTATCATGTTTCTGCAAGACAGCTTCTGGTTGGAAGATCTGGACAGTACTAACGGAACTTTGCTCAACGGCAGGAAGGTGAAGAGTCGCAAGCAGCTGTTCCTGGGAGATCATATAGCTGTTGGTAAGACGCAGCTGGTTGTCACCCTGACTGATGATAGTGTCAACGGCATGCGTGATTATGAAATTATCGAAGAGATTGGCCGCGGTGGAATGGCCATTGTTTATAAAGCACACGATCATCAAGGTAATCGCACAGTAGCTCTCAAACAGCTAACTTTGCACAATTTGGCTCCAGCCAGGAGTAAGGCCCGATCAGAGCGCTTCAGGCGTGAAGCCTCTATTGCATTGAGGTTGAATCATCCCAATATTGTTCCTGTCTATGATGTCCATCTTGGTCCTGATAATTTTTACTATGTAATGGAACTGTTGACCGGGCGTAACCTTCGAATTGAGATTGCAGCACGTGGAGGCAAGCTGTCAGCCCGAAATTATCTACCGATTCTTGAACAGGTTGCCGCTGCGCTTGGGTACGCTCATAGCAGAAATGTTGTGCACAGGGATGTCAAACCAGACAACATTTTCATTATGCCTGACGGTAGTGTGAAGCTTACTGATTTTGGCATTGCTCGGGTAATTGAAGATCTGGAAGAGGCTAACCTCACCAAGAGTGGTGCCATGCTCGGCACTTTGGCTTATTCAGCTCCTGAACAGCTTGATAATGCCAGGCGGGTTGATCATAAAGCTGATATCTTTTCTCTTGGTGTAGTTACTTATGAAGCTCTCTCAGGCATCTCGCCGTTTCAAGGTGATGGAATAACTGATACAGTGGTCCAGATAGCCTCGACGCAGGCAAAACCGCTCAACGAATTGGTCGACGATATCTCGCCCCGCCTGGCTGCAGTGGTGGCAAAAGCTCTAGCTAAGAAGGCTCAAGAACGCTGGCGGTCGGTTAGCGAATTTGCCCAGCAATTCCGCGAAGCGTTATCCGAGAGATGAGAGCGCTTGGCTTCTTGCAAATTTCTCTGGCATTGATTGCCTCCAGTCAATCTCTTTTATACTTCTTTGGCTGAACGTGGGATGATAAATGTGAACAGGTGTATGACCAGATATTGAGATTGCAACAGCAACGCTTCCAATATTTAGGATCCAGAAAGTAGTTTCTCGGGTATATGCTTTAAGGTGGACATAGTTGATTGTATTCACGGCGTTAAGGACAATAGTGTGTCAAGAAGAGGCCGCTAACCGGGTCAAAGAGAGCTGGGCAGTAAGGATAAGTGGAGTTGGGAGATAGAGATGGTGAAATGGCGTGCCGCTGCGCGGACAGATGCAGGATGCCAGCGTCAAAGGAATGAGGACAGTTTCTTTGTCAGTCCGGACCAGCGAGTGTTTGCTGTTGCTGATGGGATGGGCGGAGCGGTAGGCGGTGCCATGGCTAGCCGACTGGCTGTGGAGGCGATTGAAAACTTATGGAAGACAAAGCCGCCTCATGACAGCGACCAGCAGCTAATAAGAGAATGGCTTGAGAATGCCGTCTCTGCTGCTAATCGGGCTGTCTGGGTGGCATCAGAAGAAGATGTTTCTGTACGTGGGATGGGAACCACAGTAGTGGTGGCTGTCCAGGCAGTTGATGATAATCATCTGCAAATTGCTCATGTTGGCGATTCCCGTTGTTACCTCTGGCGAGAAGGCAAGGCCAGTCTCCTTACCGATGACCACTCAGTTGTGCACGAGATGGTTAAAGCTGGCAGGCTAACAGAAGAGCAAGCCCGTATTAATCCTTACAAAAATTTAATTACTCGCTGTCTGGGACATGACGTTCAGGTAGAGATTGATCAAACTCCAGTTGAAGTTAAACCTGACGATTATGTGGTTCTTTGCTCAGACGGCTTACCTACTGTCTTGCGAGACGAAGAGATTTCGGCAGTCTTTAGGAAAAAGACAGAACCTGACTCAGCGTGTGAAGAGCTGGTGAAGCAGACTATTGATGGTGGTGCGCCTGATAATGTTACTGTAATTGTTGTGCAGTATCTTGAGCCCGACTCGGGTAACGGCAGCAAGTAAAATGGCAGAGTGCAGGCATGGGAGCATAACTCATAGCCTGGCTGAGGCAGAGCTGAAAACAGATTTTTTAAATCAGGATATGGTCGAAGATAAAGTACCGGAGCTTAAATGGGTGATGTGACTACACAATGCGAGAGTTGCGGGGGCGCTTTGTCAGAAGCAGGACGCTGCCAAGAGTGCGGCTCGGAGCAACGACAGCTGGAAGAAGATAATGAGAGGTTGATGGCTGCCAAGGTGGAAAATCTTCTCGGTACGCCGTCGGCTGCTGCACTTAAGACCCCGCCTGCTGGGGCCTGTTTATGCAACAAAGGCAATCAGGAACAGTATTCTTTGAGCCAGTCAGTAAGTAAGATTGGTCGAGACCAGAGCAACAGCATAGCTTTGCCTAAAGACAGTTATATCTCCCGGCATCATGCCTGGGTACTGTTTATCAAAGGTAGCTACTGGGTGGAAGATCTTGGCTCAACAAATGGGACATTGTTAAACGGTGAGCTGCTTACTGAGCGCAGGCAGATCTTCCCTGGCGACTGTCTGAAGCTGGGTCGGACAGAGCTCTTTTTTGAGTTGAGCTAACTGTGCATGACAACCGAGTTTGGTAACTATGAAGTTATCTCGGAGATAGGCCGTGGCGGTATGGGTATTGTTTACCAGGCGCTGGACCGGTCAAACCAGCGCATGGTGGCAATTAAGCAGCTTGTTCTCGAGAATATTGATCCTAAAAAGCAGAAAGAATTTGAAGATCGTTTCAAAAGAGAAGCCAGCATGGCTGCGCGTCTCACTCATACCAATATTGTTACTGTTTTTGATGTTGGATCGGATAGCTATTATTATGTGATGGAGTTTTTGGAAGGACACTCCTTGAGCAAAGAGCTCGATCTAAGAGGCGGGCGTCTCTCAGCAGAGGAGTTCTGGCCAATCCTCAAACAAATTGCTGAAGGACTGGCTTATGCGCATGGCTACAACGTGGTTCATCGTGATGTTAAGCCAGACAACATATTTATTCTCAAGGATGGAACAGTCAAGCTGACTGACTTTGGCATTGCGCGCACTGTTGATTTTGAACAGACTCACCTGACAAAGACAGGTGTGATGCTAGGCACTCTTGCTTATGTTTCGCCAGAGCAGCTCCAGGATGCTAAAAATGTTGACCACCGGGCTGATATCTTTTCGCTTGGTGTTGTCTGTTACGAGTCGCTGTCAGGACGACTGCCTTTTACAGGTGAAGGGATTGCCGGCACAGTGATCAAAATTCTTACTTCTGAGGCAGAACCGTTACACAGTCTGAACCAGAGCATAAGTGTTGAGGTTGGAGCAGTCATATCAAAGGCTGTGCGGAAGAAGGCCAGAGACCGCTATATGTCTGTAACCGATTTTGCCAGAGAGTATGAGCGGGCTATGCATGCTACTCCCACTCAGTCTTATGCTTCAGACCCGGGCGACTGTGAGCCTGAGCCAGAGTCTGTTAGTCATATTTATACTCCAGGCATTCCACTTAATCTTAAACCTAAGGGAGCTGCCTGCGATCTTGATTCAGGACGCAGAGGCGACCTGTCTGCCCAGCGCCAGCCCGCCGCCAGCGGCAACAAGACTGTTGTTGGTGGCGCGTCTATGCCCGCCTTTTATCTTGTCCGTCCGCTGGCGACAATAGGACGTGCTGGTGAAGGCAATGGCTGTTTTCTCGAGCCGTCAGTAATCTGTGCACGTGGTGGGCGCATTGTAGTGGCTGATTCAGCAATGAGAAGGCTGCAGATCTTTGCTCGCGACGGGCGTTTTATTTCAGCTGTCATACCGAGGGCAGCTGCTTATGACTCGAAGACAGCTGGCGGCTGCTTGTCAAAGCCATCAGGAGTAGCAATCGATGCGCGCGGGCGGATTTATGCATCAGATAGCAGCGATCATTATGTGAGAGTCTTCGACGCCTCCGGATGCTTTCAGCGGGAGATTTACAACATCCAGGGGCGCGATGGTGGCATCCAAGGGTTGTGTTGTGACTCTACCGGGTTGCTTTATCTGGCTGATGCTGACAACGGTTGTTTGCAGGTGTTCCAGTCTGATCTGTGTACCTGGCTGAGGGCTGTCGGTACTAAAGGGAAAGGCTTGGGACAGTTTCAGATCCCTTCCGGTGTGGCGGTTGATCGTTTTAACCAGGTCTATGCTGTTGACTACAGCGCTTCGCGAGTGTCAATTTTTTCTCGCAGTGGAGCGTTTTTGCGCTCCTTTGGCGGCAAGGGTACAGCAAACGGGCTTTTCAACGTACCGCGAGACCTGGCTGTAGACAAATACGATCGCATCTATATTGCCGATTCACTCAATCATCGAGTGCAGGTTTTTGGACCGGCTGGTGAATGGATTCATACTTTTGGCGGTCGAGGTTCTGAGCTAGGCAAGTTTATCAATCCGAGCGGGCTGAGTATCGATCCCGAAAATAGCTGTCTTTATGTGGCTGACAGGGGTAACAAGCGGATTCAAGTATTTGAGCTGATGTTCGACTGAGTATGGAAAAGAGACCTCTGCGCCTTATTCTGGCGTCAGCTTCACCAAGAAGACTAAAACTTTTGAGCCGATGCGGGCTTGCTTTCGACGTTGCTGCAAGCTGCGTTGATGAAGATCTGTCGGGAGTGACTTGCCCAGTAGAATTTGCTTGCTGCCTGGCAGTTGTGAAAGCACGTGCAGTGGCAGATCTTGTCAGCCGTGGGCAGGAGAAAGTAACAGAGTCTATTGGGATGCCATCGAGCTCTCCGACTTATGATCTGGCAACGCCAGCTGCTTCAGTGATTCTGGGGGCCGACACAATAGTGGTGCTCGATGAGCATATTCTCGGAAAGCCAAACAACCGGGATGAAGCAGTAGAGATGCTCTCTTTGCTGTCCGGACGTTGTCATCAAGTTGTTACTGGTTGTGCTGCCATCAGGCTACCTGACAATGACATGCAAACCGGCTATGAAGTCTCCCAGGTCTATTTCCGTACGCTGGATCGCCGTGAGATTGAGTCCTACGTCGCTACAGGCGAGCCTGACGACAAGGCTGGCAGCTATGCTCTGCAAGGAGCTGCTTCTGCTTTTGTCGAGAGAATTGATGGTTGCTACACCAATATTATCGGCTTGCCGATGCCTCTTGTGATAAAGATGCTTCGCCAGTTCGGTATAGGAGTACTTGGACTACCATGACGCTCGCCCGCCGGGCGGCTTGCGAGCTGTCTCTACACTGATCCCAACGGTTTGAGTGAACGATATTGGACTTACGCTTGCTGTGTAGCTGTTCACTGTGTAGCAAGCTCATCCACCTGACAAGAGACAGGTTCAAACACCTGTCTCTTGTCAGGCTGTTGAAAAGTGCTGAACCTTGCCTGCAGTGATCTAATAGCGTTGCAGAAGAGTTGGCAAGTTGCCAGCGCCTCAGACAGTGATGCCCACTCCTGAAGCTGTCTGCCTTGGAAACGATGGGTGCAACATGTTAACCTCTATGTTGAAAGGCGACGACATCACTTGTTGTAGCGTGATGTCCCGAGCTTTTCAGGCTGATCCAAGCAGGACCTAATAAAGCAGATAAGGTTGGTAAGAGATGAGGATTTTTCACATTTGCCCTGTAATCGGCATTATTGCTGTACTAGCTCTCTCCTTACTACAGCCTATGCCGTCCTTGTGTGCTGAAGGCGCCGGGTCGCTGGAGAATATCTGGGACGAGCAAGGTGCACATGCGACGCCGCCACGCCAGCAAAGCAGTGCTGCTAGCTCAACTGTCAGTCCTGTTCCAGCTAACACGGCTGCCAGCCGAAGCCGTCAAGATGGCGGCGCTCCCGGGGCTGTCAGTCCCGTTCCAGCTAACACGGCTGACGACCGAAGCCGTCAAGATGACGGCGCTCCTGGGGACACAAGCCCTTCTACTGTTAGCACAGCTGCTCCCATGTGTACAGCCGATGAGTTTCAAAAAAGTAGTTTAGTGCAAAAAGGCGGCTGGTCTGGGGTTGGTCCATTCAAGTCTGGTGAGAGTGGTCCTTATGATATGGAAGACAGCAATGGCAACCACCTTCGTTGGAAGGTCTCTGGCGACAAAGTGACAATGTCTGAGCTGGTGCTGGCTAAGTCCAAACCCACCAAGGAGGATTTTCTTGACGTGCAGATGGCAGTCGATTTTCTTCTTGAGGCAGTGGGAACTAAAGGGAAGAAGATCGCGAGACTCAATGGTGAACTCGAAAAGAATAAGCAGTCCATCCTTTTTAAATCTGATACTAACCCGCTTAGCTTCAATGCCGGTCACTACCTTGTCTATATACAGCGCCAGGAGGCTGGCGGATCTGAGCGGTGGAACTACTCAATTAGAGTTAACAGCCGTGATGCCTCTGCCGATGTCCTCAAGGAGCACTCTGTGGTCTCCGGTGGTGGCACTGTGCCGGGCACCCAGGATGATCATGCTGCCGGATCAGCATCTGGACCTGTGACCCCAGTTGAGTCGGCAGGAGGCTCAACTGGTAATACGTCAGATCCGCTTAAGGAGGAGTTTGCCAACGTCATTAAGAACTGGCAGAAGGTCAAGAAATCTGTTGTACGTCAGCGCCAGCTTGAGGACCTGACTCAGTGCCTGTCAGGTAGAGCGCTGCAACGGCAGAGTGATGCAGTGAAATGGCTGATCACTAATCATAAGTACTATGATATGAACCCGCTTGGAGTCACGGTCTTCCGCTATTCAGAGCTCACGGCAGGATCTAAGTATTCTGTCATTGCTCAGGTCAAAGAGGCTAGCAAGCTGATGGATGAGCAGTCTGGCAAGGTGGTTAAGGAGACAACAGATTCTTATAAGGTGAATTACACTATTGAAAAAAGTGGTGATCACTGGCTTATTACTGATTCGGCAATAGTTGCTCCCAAAGAGCAGCCAGCTGCCGGCAAGCCACCAGCAGCTAAGCCTGGCCACTAAGATAATGGTTCGTTCAGACTGGTCATTATGTAGAAGTTACTGTGGTGCTTGTCTTGTCTGGATCGCCATTATGCTCGTTCCAGCGCTGGCGTCTCCGCAGTTCTGTCAAGCAAAAGTGGAGCATGCTGTCAATGTTTGGAGCTTGTTGGATGACGTAAGCCGTCCGCTCAACCCAATTACAGTTGCCTCTGGTGGAGGCGATCTGTTTTTTCTGACACCACAGGCAGTATGGAAAGTTCCAACAGGTGAAAGCTTGTTGGAAGCAGGTTCTGCTCCGGGCGGAGCGTCTGTGGCACCGGCACTCAAAGCTGTTTGTGTTGGACCGCGCAACCAGGTTGTCTCCGGTGTCCCCGTGCATGAGTTAACTGCTGCGGCGTATTGCCAGGGCAGGAACAGTCTTGTCGTGTTGGATAAATCTGGAGATCTTTTCGAGTTTATACCCGGTCGGGGAGTCTGGCAGGTATTGAGAGCAAATGCATCGCTCAGCGGCTCGCCTGATCCTGAGTATATCGATATGGCTACGCAGGGTAGCCGTGTCTGTGCTCTCGATCCAGAGAGAAATGAGATCTGGCGCTTGCCGGCGATGCCAGGAGTGCGCTCCTCATATTTTGCGCCGGTGTTGCCCTGGCGGCTACAACCTGGAGATGCCAATGTAACCGAAGGCATCGCCATCGCTTTCGATGGAGATACTTACGTGCTCTCTCGCTCAGGGCATATCACCAAATATGGTGCTGGTACAGGAGATGGTTCGGTTGTGCGCAGATCATTTCCCTGGAGACAGGTTGCACATATGCGACCATCTCGACTGGTAACAGCTGCGGGCACAGCTCTTTTTATTGTGGAAAGGGAGAATAATAGAGTTATAGTCGTGGACAAGAGCAGCGGCAAAGGGAGACAGTATCTGTTTGAACAAGGCTCAGATCTTCGTGGTTTGCTGCCGCGCCATGACTGTTTCTGGATAATCGACCGTAATAAGTTGGTGCTGCGCACTCTTGCCAAGAACGATCCGTGGAGCGCTCAGTGCAAATCACGCAAGATGGACCTGCGTCTGGACGGGCTGGCTCTGCCTTTGCAAGGTGTTGCTTTTCCGGTTCATCCTGGCGTCTGGCCTGGAGCGCGCAGGCTTTATCGATATGGTGTTCATCAAGGTGTAGATTTTTTCTGCGATTCAGCTACGACAGGTCGGGTATTAATGGGTACTGCTGTCAAGGCTGCTGATTCTGGAAAGGTGGTGAGGTCTGATGTAAACTTTCGCGATATGGATGCTCCCACTTTTGCGGCAGTGATGAAACAGTGCCGCCTGGCTCACAATACTTCGGATAAGGATGAAGATCTCTTCCGTGGTTGCCAGGTGTGGATTGATCATGGTAACGGGCTGGAGACACGGTATGCTCATCTTAATGGCGTGAGATCAGGTATCAGGGCTGGTACGTTTGTTTCGCGTGGGGATACGATTGCCTATGTGGGTGTCTCAGGAACAGGGCAGGATCTTCCCGGTGTTGTCAAGCACCCGCATCTTCATTTCGAAATCTGGCTTGACGGGCGCTATCTTGGCTGGGGGCTAACTCAGGCGGAGACGCTTGGTGTGTTTGAAGACATTTTTGGTACTGCAGGCAAACGGAGTGGTTCATGAGAGATCAAAAGATTTTCCTTGCCATTGTAAGCTCTCTGCTGGCGGTGGCACCTTTGGCGCTACAAGTGGTGCCGGTGCAGGCTTCTACAAAGAAGCATCCTGCCGCACATAAACAGCAGGTAGCATTCTTTAAAAAGCCCAAGCCTACGCAGGCGGCAGCTGAAAAGAGCAAAGCGGCTGCGCCGGTCAAGAAGCAGGAGGCTGCAGGCAAACAGAACATAGGACAAGCGGTGCCGGCTGAGCCTGTTAAAGCTGTTTTAGTAACAGAAAGCCCTGTGGTAACAAAGAGTCCTGTGGTAACAAAGAGTAGTGACGTGCCGCAGCCTGATGCTGCCCTTATTTGCGTTTTGCAAGACCTTAGCCGCGCTCTTAAAGATTCTCCTGATCTGGAAAAGATAGAAGATCCTTGCCAGAAGGCGGCAGTCAAAACAGGGCAAGCCTGTATGGCTGCTGCTCTGAGTGCTTCTGGCTTGGTTACTAACCGTATAGTTGCAGACAAGTCTGCATTCTCATCATCAATGACTGCCGAGTCATGGGAGTCTGGCAGCATAACTCTTAGCCATGGCTGTCATGCTTCCCTTAATGCTATCTGGGCTAAGAAGACTGACGGTCTGGTCAATGTCTCAGTTGTCGGCAGCTGCGGCTGCAAGCCTGCTGCCGATGGGTCCAAACTGGGTGAATTTGTTCTTGTCCTTTCAGGCAAGTCGGCAATTGACAAAGGTTTTGATATTCAGAGCCAGACTGACGTCAACTTCTGGATTGGCAGGCTAACCTCATTTACAGCAGACACTGCCTGCTGTAAAACTGATGACGGTGAGCCCAAGCTAAAGACAAGTGAGCAGAAGTCGACTGTTGTTTTGAAAGCTCTCATTACGGAGGCGACCAGACGGCATCTAGCTGCAGAGGCTGCTGCCAGGCAGCGGGCAGCCAAGTCCGGCTCACAGAGCAAGCTGGTGCGTGAGAGAGTCCAGTCTGATGCCAAGATTGCAGCCGTTGCCCAGCGCAAAGGAGCAATTGTATCAGCAGACAACATGTCGCAACCGGAAGGTGATCAACCAGGAGCTACCTCTCAAGGAAAGGCAACAGTATCAGAACAGTCCAGCTCTCCCGAAGTCCCAACTGTTGAGACAGCGGCAGTAGTCAAAACAAGTGTTCAAGAGAGCACCGGTTCCGACAGGCATGCTGCTATTACTGAAGGCTCCCGGACAGAAACAGCAGAAGATCTTAAGCAAGTGCCTGCCGGTGTTGCTCCAGAACTCTCCGCCGGAGAAGCTCAGCAAGGAAAGCATAATGAAGCGCCTGCTTCAGCAAATGAATCTGTAGGTGAAACAGCATCGGTAAACGGTATAGCGACAACGCCGGTCTCTGGAACAGGTTCAGTGACAACAGCGGCGCTAGAGACTCCGCGCCTGCCGATACACTCTCAAATTAAAGATACGCGATCGCCTCGGTCTGGCGAGGTCGCCTCGGCAACGCCTGTCACCTCCACAAATCCACCTGCTGCTGTTACAGGGCGCGGTGGGGAGGCTCCGACTCCATCGCTGGCTGCCCGGATACCGAGTTCGTCAGCCCAGGTTCTCCTGCCTGATAAAGCCGTGGCCGGTCAATTCCTTACTGCTGCTGTCGTCAATCCTGCTCATGCAGGAGAAGCTCTCGTTGAGCTGAGCTTTAATGGAGCCACCATGGCAACATCACAAGATGGAAAGGCTATATATATGGTGCCTGATGATGCTATTCCTGGTCCAAGTTTGCAAGTTACTATGGCGGCAAGACCGGAGCAGCCAGCCAGCTCGATTTCTGTGCTGCAACCGCTGGCGGTGCCAATCGGACCGCAAGTTCCTCGCATTGATCGTATTTCTCAGATTGCTTCGGCAGGGGGGACCATTACTATTGAGGGGCACAGTTTCGACGGTGTGGCTAATAGAAACAGGATTATTGTCGACGGTGTATACGACGCCAGGGTGCTGGTATCGTCGCCGGTGCAACTTAAGGCTGATCTGCCAGGCAATTTGATGCCGGGACCGCACAGCGTATCGATCTCAACTGCCGGTTTGCGCAGCAATCCAGGACAGCTCGAAATAGTTTCCTTTGAAGTTCTACCGCTTGGAAGAGAAACAACAAAAGAAGGGTTGAAGAAGCTGGCAGTACATGTCTACGGTACGACTCGCCCTGTGACTGTTCATGTCAGGAACTACACCCCGGGTATTCTCCGGGTAGCTAAGGGTACTGATACAGTTGTCTTGTCTCCTGGTGGCATTAGCAATATCGCAGTCCTGCCTGCAAAGCGTCTTGCCCGGGGTATTTATCATGTGAAGGCCTCTCTGGAGTAAGGAAAGCTAGTAGCAATGAAGAAGTGTATAGCCTATCTTGGTATGGGGATAATGGGTTCGGCCATGGCTGCCAACCTTGCCCGCGCCGGTTGTGCAGTTGCTGTTTGGAACCGTACTCCCGGACGACCGGGGTTGGAAACAGCCAGTGCTGCTGGTGCCACCATACAAGGATCGATTAAAGACGCTGTGGCTGGTGCTGATGTCATATTTGTCTGTGTCAACGACGTATCTGATGTGGAAGAAGTGATATTAGGCCAAGGTGGCGTCGGGGAGCACGCCGCCTCCGGTGCTGTTGTAGTTGATATGGGAACCACAGGGACCAGGGCTGCAGTGAAACTCTCTGAGGAGTTAAGGAAGCGTGGTATCAAGTTTGTCGACGCTCCGGTCACTGGTGGAGATATCGGTGCTCGCAACGCCACCTTGACCATTCTGGTTGGTGGAGATCCTGCTGACTATGAGGAAGTGAAACCATTTCTGGAACTGCTGGGTAAGAAGATAGTCTATTGTGGACAGGTCGGCAGCGGGCAGGGAGTGAAGCTGTGCAATCAGATTTTATGTGCAGTCAATCTTATCGGCGTGTGCGAGTCTTTGTGTCTTGCCGATGAGCTGGGAATCAATCGCAGTCTGGTAATCGATGCCTTGAGTACCGGTGCCGGCGGCTCCTGGTCACTATCCAATCTGGGACCGCGCATTATCGCGGGCGACTTCAAACCTGCTTTTATGATTAAGCTCATACTCAAAGACATCAAATTGATTGAGCAGACTCTTGCCGGCTCTGCTGTTGAGCTGCCTGGAACAGAACTGTCCAAGCGCCTTTTAAATATTGCGTGCGAAATAGGTGGTGTGTCCGGCGGCGATCAAGGTACTCAGGCTATGTTCCGTGCCTACATGAAGGAGCATTCGTAACAGGCGCCGGCGGCGAGTCCGGTTTCGGGAGTTCGTGCCAAGGCGAGTGTCCTTGAGGACTTGGCCTACCACTTCACATCTGGTGTGCTTTGAGTTTATACTAGAAGCCTTGAGAGGTGTTTCAGCATGGCGCAGCGCAGACCAGACGACAAAGTTTCCCTCGATCAAGTGCTAAGGCTTGTTGATCAGCTTTCTTCAGATGAACAAGAGAAGGTGCGAAAAAAATTAAGTGGCCGTTCTTGGGGGCAGCGCTTCCAGCAGCTTTGCAATACAGTTGAAGCTGTTCGTGTTGCCAGAGGTCTGCCACGGCTTAGCGAAGAAGAGATAATGGCAGAGGTCAAGGGCGTTCGGGACGAGATGAAGGCAGAACGTGCCAATCAAAGCGGTAATTGACACAAATGTCTGGGTCAGTGCTTTGCTCAATCCCGGAATGGCAAGGCAGATTGTTCATTGTTTACACACAGATGGTTTTCAGGTTGTGTGTGCAGATGAGCTCCTAGCTGAGCTGCTCCGCGTCTTGAGCCGTCCCAGGATTACTGCTATGGTTGCTAAGGAAGATGTTGGAGAGTTGCTTGCCATGATCCAGGACAAATCGTGTTTCGTTCAGCTCCAAAATATCCCGTCAGTTAGCCGCGATCCTAACGACGATATGTTTTTGGCTTGCGCTCTGGCTGCTCAGGCTGATTATCTGGTAACAGGTGATGACGATTTGCAGTGCCTGCAGAATTATCAGGGTATCCAAATCATTACCCCAGCGCGATTTTGTGAAATTCTTGGAATGCATCTGTAGTAACAAGTGGCTGGCTGCAGCGTCAGCGTTTCGCTCGAATGTGTGCAGGGTTCCGGGCGTCGATATGCTGTCGGCAGGCGCCTGTGGATCCTGAAGAGTCCTGAGTTTTTAGCGCGGGCAGCTGCGCTCGCGCTTGCTAAGTCATGCAAACAGAAATGCCAGGACCACAGATCTGCGCAATTGCAGTGATCATTAGAAATTAGTCCTGCAGCGGGCGGGCGAGCCTGGTATTATCTTTTGCTGCTTTGGCTGCTCAGCTGGAAACAATGGGAGCGGTCCAAACATGAGGTTAGCGTTATGTCCGAAACAAATACTCCGCTTGCTGTTTCTGCTCCAGCCCAGAGCAAAGGCACAGTTGAGCAAGCTCATCATATTATTCAAACAATCTCCATGACCCTCGGAATTGCAGGGGCCCTGGGTGCTGCTGGTGTTTGGCTGGCAGCAAACTGCTTTGTCGGCGATGTGGAAATTAAGCTGGATAAACCTGTTCAATCTGTCTCTGTTAAGGTCTATGACAAAAAGGGGCAAGAGAGCGGCTATCATATGAGCCATTTTCAGCTTATGCCAGGAACTTATCATCTTGAAGTGACTCCTGATGGGGCTAAGACAAGGTATGCCGATGTTTGTGTAAAGTTTGCTTGCAAGAATATTGTTCCAGTGGCTGTGGAGCCTGGACAGGATGAACAACCCTCCTCAGGTGGGAATCACAAGGAGCACTGGTGGCAATTTCGGCGCAAGTAAAAACGCAGCTCTCTCGCAGCCTGTCAGAGCAAATTGCTGCAGTCATTCCTGGTGGAGTGGATAGCCCGTTTCGATCTTTTCAGGAAGTGGGCGGGCACACTATTTTTTTCAACAAAGGTGCCGGTGCGTATCTTTTTGATGTGGACGGCAATAAATATATTGATTATCTCGGTGCCTGGGGACCCTCAGTGCTCGGTTACTGTCAGCCGCTTGTGGTTGCTGCATGCAAGAAGGCGATTGAGTTGGGTGCTGTGTTTGGAGCACCACATGTTTTAGAGCTCGAACTGGCGACTGAGCTGATCAAGCTTTATCCAAGCATGGAGAAGGTGCGGTTTGTCAATTCGGGCACAGAAGCTGTGATGTCTGCAGTGCGGCTTGCTCGTGGCGCCACCGGGCGCGATCTAATTATTATGTTCGAAGGCTGTTATCACGGACACTCTGATTCTGTGCTGGCCAGCCAGGATCACAAAGCCAGCTCGGGCATTCCGCAGGCGGTAGCAGCAAACACTGTTCGCGTGCCGTTTAACAATCTGCCTGTGTTGGAACAGGCTCTTGAACGCAACAAAGATAAAGTGGCTGCTGTGCTCATTGAACCTGTGGCCGGTTCGATGGGAGTCATCCCGCCCCAGCCTGGATATCTGGAGGGTGTGCGTAAGTTATGTTCACAAGCTGGCTGCCTGCTTATATTTGATGAGGTCCTGACCGGACTGCGTGTGGCGCGAGGTGGTGCACAGGAGTTGTATAGGGTTAAGCCGGATATTACTTGTTTCGGGAAAGCGTTAGGTGGCGGCATGCCAATCGGCGCTTACGGGGGACCGTCCCGCATAATGGACGAGCTGCAACCGCTAGGTGAGGTTTATCAAGCAGGCACTTTCTCGGGCAATCCAGTGACTATGGCAGGTGGTGTCGAGACTCTTAGCCTGCTAGCAAATCCGGCTGTTTATACGCGTATGGAGGCTCTTACTGCGCGGCTGTTTGCTGGGCTGCAAGCTGTAATTACCCGGCTGTCACTGCCTGTGCAACTGCAGCGGTCAGGTTCTATGTTCGCTATCCTCTTTGCGCCCAAGCCGATTGTAAACTTTCAGGACTCGCTCAGTATTGACGCTAAGCTGTTTGCCAAATTCTTCCACTATCTGCTTGATCATGGGGTGTACCTGCCGCCATCGGCTGTAGACGCAGCGGCCCTGTCTTCTGCGCATACAGAAGATGATATTGACCGGACAATCGCCATTGCTGCCGAGGCGTTAGCTACCTTTTAAATTGGGTTTAGCTCTTTGCGACTCATGGCTGGGCGGATGCAATCAGCCTCTACAGCCGCCCTTCGATCACACCCGCCCGCCTACAGCCGCATTCATGTACTTCTTGTCCTGTTCCGGTGTATCCGACCAACTGTAGCGGCGCGTCGGGACGCGCCCGTTGGGCGGCAGCAAACTGCTCCAACAAGCGTATTTGAGCTGTATCGGAGCTAACCCCGAGAGCTGCTCAAGATGTCGCTTCTCATTCTGAAGAGATCGGAGAAGGTTTCAGCAATTACAGAGAATTTGCCGCCAGAGGCTCCTTGAGACAGCCTGGGCAGGTGTTCAATTGGAATTTCGACAACTTTGAAGCCGGCGCGCCCGGTGCGGATGCACAGCTCTGCATCGACGAATGCAGTGGTCGATTTGAGCTGAATCTTGTTGAGAATGCTGCGGCGGAATAGTTTAATTGAGTTGACGTCTTTGTAGCTGATACCATATGCGGTGCGAAGCATCGTGTTGTAAATGAACGATTGAAACTTTCGCCTTGGCGGGTCGTTGCGCTTGACTCGCCAGCCGACTACCAGATCGTTGCCTGTTAGCCCAGCAGACATGGCAATGAGCTCTTTGGGTGCGAACTGATAATCGCCGGGCAGCGAGAAGATGAAATCTTTTGTGCCGGCATAATAAAGCTCGCGGATGGTGAAGCCAAACCCTTTGTTTGTCTCATGGTTGATAATCTTGAGAGCAGGAGTCGTTTTAGCCAGCTTCTGCAGCACTTCCAGCGTACCGTCGCGGCTGCCGTCGTTAGTGACTATGATTTCGTAATCGCCACAAAGCTCTTTGAGCAGGCAGTCAGCGTCGCTTACCAGCCGGCCAATCGTGGTCTCATCATAGTAAGCCGGAATCACTACTGAAACAGATGTGAGTGGCAGTGGCGCCGGTGGTGTCATCGGGCAGGGTCTGGGCTCTGTCTGTGTCATGGCAAGTTCTACCTGTGTGTGGTTTCCAGTGTTGCTGTAGCTAAGGCTCTATGATCGCTGGCTTCGTGAGTTTTGTGGAACTCTGCAACGCTCTCTATGACATAGTCTACCTGCTCGTCAGTCAATCCCGGGAACATCGGTAAACTCAAGATCCGATCAGCAAGAGCTTCAGTAACTGGTAGATCGCCTGACTTGTATCCCAGGTAACTGTATGCTTTTTGCAAGTGGGCAGGAATTGGGTAATGAATCAAAGTGCCAATGCCGCACTCCATTAAGTACTCTTGCAAGGCGTCACGATTGTCTACTTGAATGACATAGAGGTGCCAGACGTGGCTGGAGTGGGTGGAGACACCAGGTGTTACCACCTTGTTGGCGAGACCGGTTGTATAGCGGCTGGCTATCTGTTGCCGGCGCTCGTTCCACTGCCCGACAAAAGGCAATTGTACTGAAAGTATCGCTGCCTGCAACTCATCGAGACGGCTGTTGATGCCAATTATGTCATGATGATACCGCTTTGATTGTCCGTAATTACGGAGCATCATGAGACGCTCGAAGTTTTCGCGTGAGTTGGTGCATACTGCGCCACCATCACCAAAAGCGCCCAGATTCTTGCTTGGATAGAAACTAAAAGCACCGAAGTCGCCAAATGTACCGGCGTTGCTTCTTCCTTTATAGACTGCGCCTGTGGCCTGGGCAACATCTTCTATGATGTAAAGCTTATGTTTGAGTGCCAGCTGCTTGATCTGGTCGAGATCTACCATCTGCCCGTAAAGGTGCACAGGGACGATTGCTTTCGTCTTTGCAGTGATGTGTCTTTCAACTTCACCGGGGTCCATGACATAGGTGGTGCGATCGACATCAACAAAAACAGGTGTTGCTCCGGTCATGGAGATGGCTGATATGGTAGGGACTGCAGTGTGAGCCACTGTAATGACTTCATCTCCCTGACCGACGCCGCAGGCTGCCAGGGCGAGGTAAATCGCCTCCGTGCCGGAGGCGCATCCTATGGCATAAGGTGTTCCCAGGAAAGCTTCAAAGTCGCGTTCGAAGCGCTCCAGCTCGCCGCCCAGTATGAAATGCCCGCTGGCAAGAGTGCGTGCTATGGCGCCATCAATCTCTTTCTTGTAAGTAGAATAGTGCGTTTTTAAATCGCCAAATGGAACATTCACAGTCCAGCCACCCCGCATAGAGGAGATAACTGCCCAATGGTAGAAGAAATATGCAAGTGGTGAATTAAGGGGGCTTAAATTCAGCTAAAAACATAGAATTTTTCACATGATAAGATCTCAACTCGCTCCACAGCCAGGTTTTGCTTGCTATTTATCAGCTTTGCCGCGGACGGACAGTCAGTTAAGCAGGAGTTAATTACGTGGTTTTCCTTAACCCAGATACATTTGCCGGCAAGACAGTATTGATAACCGGCGGCATGGGCTTTATCGGCTCCAACCTGGCTATTCGTCTGGCGAATTTAGGCGCCCAGGTCACAATTGTTGATTCGATGATTCCAGACTATGGCGGCAACGAGTTCAATCTGCATCCGGTTCGCGATCGTGTCAAGATTAATTACTGCGACATTCGGGATGTTTCAGCAGTCAATTATCTGGTTCGGGATCAGAATTTCGTCTTTCACCTGGCTGGACAGGTTTGCCATCTCATGAGCTTGTCTAACCCGTTTCCAGATATTGAGATTAACATCACTGGCACGGCAGTGGTTATGGAAGCTCTGCGCAAGTACAACAAGGATGCTGTTGTTGTCTATACCGGTACGCGTGGACAGTATGGACCTTCAGTGTCTTTGCCTGTCAATGAAGAAGCGCCGACTAATCCGAAGGGGATTTATGAGATCTCCAACCTGACAGCAGAGAAAATCATTAAGGTCTACAACGATGTCCATGGTATTCGGTCTGTTCTCCTGCGTTTGAGCAATATTTATGGCCCGCGTTCGCAGATGATGCATTCTCGTTTTGGGGTTTGCAACTGGTTTGTGCGTGTGGCTATGGACAATCAACAGATTCAGGTGTTTGGCGACGGCAGCATTTTGCGCGATTTTCTTTATGTAGACGACTGCGTTGATGCTATTTTAAAGACATCAATTTGCGATAAAGCCTACGGAGAGGTCTTCAATGTCGGCAACGATGTTGCAGTGAGCTTTCTCGATCTGGTTAAAACAATCATTTCAGTTGCTGGACAGGGCTCCTGGAAGTTTGCTGAGTTCTCGCCGGAGCGGAAGGCTCAAGAGCCGGGTGATTTTATCTCTGATATCGGCAAAATCAGCCGCTGTGCTGGCTGGAGACCCAAAGTCGGGCTTGAAGAAGGGCTTGCTCTGACGCTTGACTATTATCGCCAGCAGAAGCAACATTATTGGAGTTCCTAATAGCCGAACTTGATCTAAGCCTGCTAAAGCGTGCTAATACTACCGGCACAATGCGAGCAATTGTGTCGGTAGCTGGACGATCACAGAAAGGCTGTGGGAACAAGGAGCCGATCAGGCGTAACTCATCCCTTTTTCCAATGCTTGCATATTGCTTGCTAAGTATTCTGTTTTGGCGCCGAAAAACTCTTTAAAGCCGGCAGCAACATCTTCTTTGGTGAGTATGCCTGTGCGTGCTACATAAGTGCCGAGAATAACCATGTTGGCTGCTTTCTTCTCGCCTGCTTCTACAGCTGCATCGTTGGCCGGTACTGAAATTACTTGAAGGTCTTTGCGCTTAATCTGGCAGGTTACTAGATTGTTGTTGATAAACAATAGCCCATCAGTCTTTATCCTTGGTTCAAACGCCTCCAGAGAAGGGTTATTCATGATGATCAAAGCATCAGGACTGGTGATCACAGGAGACCCGATTGGTTGATCAGAGATGACTACAGTACAGTTAGCAGTTCCGCCGCGCATCTCGGGACCGTATGAAGGAATCCAGGTCACATTGAGCCCGCGCTTCATTGCGCAGTAGGCCAAGAGTTTTCCGATGAACATCAACCCTTGCCCGCCGAATCCGGCCATGATTACATTTGTGCAAATGCTTTTCCGCTCCATGCTTACCTAGCCTCCTGTGGAACTTTGAATTCGCCTAACGGATAATGAGGCAACATATTCTCTTCCAACCATTCTATTGCTGCTGCTGGTGTCATATGCCAGTCAGTCGGGCATGGCGATAGCACTTCTACCAGTGAATAGCCCAGACCTTTTATCTGCGTTTCAAACGCCTTGCGAATAGCCTGTTTGGCTCTGACGACATACTTGGCGCTCGAGACAGAGACGCGAGAGATATAAGCCGGTCCATCCAGAGTAGCAAGCAGTTCTGCCATCTTAATCGGATAGCCGGCACGTTCTATCTTTCGCCCTGTAGGTGATGTTGTCGTCTTCTGTCCGACCAGTGAAGTTGGTGCCATCTGCCCGCCGGTCATTCCGTATGTGGCGTTGTTGATGAAAATAGTAGTTATATTTTCACCACGAGCTGCTGCGTGAATTGTTTCTGCAGTACCGATAGCTGCCAGGTCGCCGTCGCCTTGATAAGTAAACACAGTCATATTGGGGTGAACCCGCTTGCACCCCGTTGCTATTGCTGGAGCGCGTCCGTGCGCAGCTTCAAACATATCGACATTAAGATAGTTGTACAGGAAAACTGCGCAACCTACTGGTGCTACACCGATAGTCTGTTCGCGAATGCCCAGCTCATCAATAACTTCAGCAACCAGGCGGTTGACGATGCCATGCCCGCAACCAGGACAGTAATGTGTTGATACTGGGCGCAGAGATTCTGGACGCCCAAAAACTCGTTCCATATTATTCATTTCTGTAATCATGGCGCCACCTTCACAAGCTTCTCTATTTCAGCAACAATCTCTTCATAGCTCGGCACCATGCCGCCAACTCGTCCGTAGAAGCTGACCTGGGCTGCGCCACAAACGCCAAGTTTGACGTCTTCAATCATCTGTCCCATGCTCATCTCAACCACCAGGATTTTTTTGACACGTTTAGCTATGTCGGCAAATGCCTGGTATGGGAAGGGGAAGAGGCTTATCGGACGGATCATGCCGACTTTGATTCCTTTTTGCCGCAACGCCTGAATGGCTGTTTTAGCAATTCGGGCAACGCTCCCATAAGCAGCAATAACTACTTCAGCGTCGTCTGTCAGATAGTTCTCCAGACGCACTTCATCTTTGCGCATCTTTTGATACTTCTCATACAGCTTAATGTTGTGCTTCTCCAGTTCTGCCGGATCCAAATTAAGTGTTTTGACCAGGTTGGATGCCCTTCCTTTAGCGCCGGTGCAGGCCCAATCTTTAGCCGGGAGGCTCACGGCTGGTCTCTTCTCAAATACCACCGGCTCCATCATCTGCCCGATAAAGCCGTCTCCTAAAAGCATGACCGGATTGCGGTACTTGTCCGCCAGATCGAAAGATTCCATAGTCAGTGAAACTGCTTCCTGGACAGTGGACGGGGCAAGAACCAACAGATGATAATCGCCGTGTCCGCCACCTTTGACCGCCTGGAAATAGTCTGCTTGTGAAGGCTGAATACCGCCGAGACCAGGACCTCCACGCATGATATTAGCTATGACGCAAGGAAGTTCGCCAGCGGCGATGTAAGAGATTCCTTCCTGTTTCAAGCTTATGCCCGGGCTGGAGGATGATGTCATAACACGTGCACCGCTGCCGGATGCACCATAAACCATATAGATAGCGGCAATTTCACTTTCTGCCTGGAGAAATGTGCCGCCAACTTCCGGGAGTCTCCTTGACATATATTCAGGGATCTCATTCTGGGGCGTAATAGGGTAGCCGAAATAGTATCGGCAACCTGCCTGAAGCGCCGCCTCAGCAATCGCTTCATTTCCCGTCATGAACCGCTTATCCACTATTCGTTGCCTCCAACCTTATTTTTGGCTTTGAAAACTTCTATGGCGACATCCGGGCACATCCTGGCACAAAGAGCGCAGGCAGTGCATTTTGCTTCCGGGTCGACAAATGCGGCTGGGTAGTAGCCTTTGGCGCTTACGCTCTCTTCAATCTTAATCAGATGTTGCGGACATGCACTGAGGCAGAGCCCGCAGCCCTTACAATAATCTTCGTTGATTACTATTCCGGCTCGTCTTTCCTTTTTTTCGCTATTGGACATACACACAGTTCTCCCTTGCAGTACGTATTTTAACGGCAAGACCACAAACAGTACTGCGCAGAAGCAATTGTAGCCCAGAATGAGCAGCTCTTTAGCCTACTTTAGCATCATGCAATGACTGGACTGCCTGACATGTTCTCTTGTGGTCCGGACTACGTGGCTAGATGACCTGGCTAAAATTGCGTGCATAATTGACTACCGGCTGGGTAATTGAGTCAATGTTCTCTCTTTCTAAAACTGATTTGCGACTGCAATCTGTAATCTGCCCGATACCTAGCTGGCGCAAGACTTCTTGTATGCACCAGCTGCCATAGTCGCCTACTGAGTCTGCAAACTGGCATTCGTCTTGTGTAATCCCTACAGCGACAAAGATGCCGAAACCTCCTGACGGTAGCTGGTACCAGGCATCAGGTGCTTCGTCAGCGTACCAGATAAAAAAGCTGTCGAGCTCAGATGCGTCAGGAAAAGATATTGGTGCGTTTAGTCTGACCAGCCGGCCAGGGCTCAGAGTGCCTGCTGAATTGAAAACATGATAGGCCATGCTGCGCAAGATGCGGGCAGTCCAGTCCGCCTTCTGGGATGTTTTGATTAACAGCTCGCAGCCAAAGCCGGAGACTTCTTGCTGCTCGTCTTGAAACCATGGATTGGAGAGCCCGGAAGTCAGATAACTCCAGTGATGACGCTGCGGGTCAGGTTCATATGTGAGCAGAGCTAAAGCCTGCTCATTATTCTTAGGATCTCCAGTATCAGATCCGTCGGTGCTTCCACCTCTGAGCAATCTGCTGTCTGCCGGAGCGTTGTAGTTGGTTGGAACAACTGATGTGAAGTTGCCAAGCAGCTCTTTGTAAAGGCTGTTGCGAGCTTCCCAGGCTTCTTGCATGAGTGAGGACATAGTCTGACGTTCTGACGCTCCTCTTATCCTCTGCACATCAATAATATGTTTGGCAGTGGATTCTCCCTCTGAATCCCACCTTTTTATTTTCTCATAGAAGCGGATGCTTCGTTCTCAGCCACGCACTACTCTTCTAACTTAAGTAGTGCCATGAAAGCTTCCTGCGGAATCTCTATAGTTCCTACTGACTTCATCCGCTTCTTGCCTTCTTTCTGCTTCTCAAGAAGTTTTCTTTTGCGGGATATGTCTCCACCATAACACTTGGCTAATACGTTCTTGCGTTGTGCTGAAACGTTCTCCCTGGCTATGATCTTGCCGCCGATAGCAGCTTGAATAGGGACATCAAAAAGCTGTCGCGGAATCAACTTCTTTAGCTTTCCAGCCAGGTGACGTCCGTAGGCTGGAGCCTTTTCGTAGTGCACAATAGCTGACAATGCGTCCACCGGCTTGCCGCCAATTAATATATCTAGCTTGACCAGTCGGGACTCGCGGTACTCGCTAAAGTGATAATCAAGTGATGCATATCCACGTGAGCGTGATTTTAGCTGGTCGAAAAAGTCGGTGATGATTTCGGCTAAAGGCATCTCATAATGAAGCATCGCCCGGCGCGGGTCCAGATATTTCATGTCAATAAAGATGCCTCGCCGTCCCTGGCAGAGCTCCATTAGCGGACCGACAAATTCGTTGGGTACCAAAATGTGGGCGTCGACATAAGGCTCTTCAATCAGCAGTCTGTAGTTGGCTTCCGGCAGCAGGGCCGGGTTGTCCACCATGATTGTCGTATTATCCGTCTTTGTTACGCGATAAATAACTGATGGGGCTGTCGTAATCAGGGAGAGGTTGTACTCACGCTCCAGGCGCTCCTGGATAATCTCCATATGCAGGAGTCCAAGAAACCCGCAGCGGAAGCCAAAGCCAAGTGCTTCAGATGTCTCCGGCTCGAAAAAGAGTGAAGAGTCATTTAACTTGAGCCTTTCAAGTGCTTCGCGCAGCTCTGGATACTGGTCATTATCAATTGAATAAATGCCAGCAAAAACCATCGGTTTAGCCGGGCGGTAGCCAGGCAGAGCTTCTGGAGCTCCGTGTTCGGCGTGGGTGATTGTGTCGCCAACCAGTGTGGAGACGTCCTTGATTGATGCTGCCAGGTATCCGACTTCGCCTGGTCCCAGCCGGTCCACCTTAACTTGTTGCGGGCACAAGACACCAAGCTCGGTAACTTCAAATGTCTTTTCGTTGGCCATGAAGCGGATTCTGTCGCCAACAGACACAGAGCCGTCTTTGATCCGGAAGTAAGCTATTATGCCGCGATAGCTTTCGTAATAACTGTCGAAGACCAGGGCCCGCAGCGGTAGATTGGTTGTATCTGGTGGCGGCGGCATCAGGTGCACAATAGCTTCGAGAACTTCGGGGATGCCAATCTTATTTTTGGCACTGGCGAGAACTGCAATGCTGGGGTCGAGTCCGATTACTTCTTCAATCTCACTCTTGATCCTCTCTGGATCAGAGCTTGGCAGGTCAATTTTGTTTATGACTGGCACAATCTCCAGATTGTTTTCAATGGCCAGATGAACATTGGCTAGTGTTTGCGCCTCCACTCCCTGGCTGGCATCGATTACTAGAAGAGCTCCTTCGCAGGCAGCCAGGCTGCGCGATACTTCATAGCCAAAATCTACGTGCCCTGGAGTGTCGATAAGGTTAAGGATGTATGTATTTCCGTCTGTTGACTTGTATTCCATCCTGGCTGGTTGCGCCTTGATAGTAATACCGCGTTCGCGTTCCAGATCCATCGTATCGAGCACCTGGGCTTGCATGTCCCGCTTGGCAATTGTGCCTGTTGCCTCCAGTAGTCGATCTGCCAACGTCGATTTCCCATGGTCGATGTGGGCGATTATGGAGAAGTTGCGGATAAGCTTGATGTCTGTGATCACTTGGGTGTAAATTCGATCTTATGTAAATGGATGTGCGAGCCGCAGTTGTGGGCGACGCCTGCCGGTATATTATCAGGACCATATGACTGCGTACCAGGCTTTGTTATGACAAACTCCTTTCTCGAAGCGTTGAAGAGCAGGCCGCTTCTGGCCGACGGCGCCATGGGCACGCTGCTTTACACAAGGGGTGCTCCCAGTGAAGCGCCGTTTGAGCAGCTTAACCTCACCTGCGCAGAAATCGTGCAGCAGGTGCATATTGACTATATCAACGCCGGAGCCGAGGTCATAGAGACCAACTCATTTTCTGGCAATCGCTTTAAGCTGGCGGCCAGCGCTCTGGAGCGAGAAGTCTGGAATATTAATGTCTGGGCCGCCAAGATTGCCCGCACTGCCCGCGAGATAGCCGGGCATCCTGTTTTTGTTGCCGGGTCGGTTGGACCTACTGGCAGGCTTCTGGCTCCCATTGGAGATGTTAGCGCCCAGGAGGTGGAAAGTGTCTTTGTCGAACAGATGGAGGGGCTGTTGGCTGGCGGTGTGGATCTCTTCATGGTGGAGACGATGCCAAGCCTGGATGAAACAGTCCTTGCTGTCCGTGCTGCCCGCAAGAGTTCTAAGCTACCGGTAGTTGCACAGCTGAGCTTCTCTGTTGAAGGTCATACTCTCATGGGTGCGACTCCGGAAGATGCTGTCCGCTTGCTTGCCGAGCTTGGCTGCGACATGCCTGATGTTCTTGGTATCAATTGTGGTGCTGGACCGGGACCGGTGCTCGATTTCTTGGGGCGTATGGTCGCTGCAATAGCTGCTTCAGGTCTGCCTGCTGACAAGCTCTTCTTTTCTTGCCTTCCAAATGCTGGTATGCCCTCTCGAGTGGGCGGACGGTTTATGTATATGAGCAGACCTGACTACTGCTCTTCTTTCGTTGAGCCGTTTATCGAGGCTGGCGCACGGCTGATTGGAGGCTGCTGTGGGACGACTCCTGAGCATATAAGTTCTATGCGTGCCGGGCTTGATAAGTATCTTTCAGAACATGCCAGCGGTATTGGCAGCGGTGGCGTATCTAATCCGGTTGAAGTTACTGATTCTGAAGATGGCGGTTGCGCGCCAGCACATATTGAACTGCCTGCCAGCGCCCAGGCGATTGTTGAGACCGCAGCCTCAGTCAGCCAGCTATACGGAGTAGCTTCGCGCTTGACACCGGCAGGATCGGGGCAGCTATTTGTCAGTGTTGAACTTGATCCACCAAAAGGCACAGTGGCTCGCAAGATACTTTCAGCTGCCGAAGCTCTCAAGCAGGTGGGTGCCGATGCAATAAATGTCGGCGACAGCCCGATGGCCCGGGTGCGCATGTCGTCGCTTGCTACCTGCCATCTAATAAGGCAACACACTGGCATAGATACTATTATTCACTTCACAACGCGCGACCGTAACCTGATGGGCATTCAGGCAGATCTTCTTGGCTGCCAGGCTCTTGGAATTACCAATATTCTGGCGCTGACTGGGGATCCACCATCTGTGGGAACTTACGCTCATGCAACTGCTGTGTATGACGTGGATTCGATTGGTTTGATCAAAATAATCAATCAACTAAATTGCGGCGTCGATATTGCCGGCAACTCTATCGGCTCTCCGACAAAACTGTCGATTGCTTGTGCTCTTAACCCAACGCACGAAAACAGAGCTCTTGAACTTGAGCGCTTCGCCAAGAAACTTGCTGCCGGTGCTCACTATGTCATGACTCAGCCTGTTTACCAGGCAAGCGATCTCACAGACTTTCTTGATGAATTCGGACCCTGCTCCGTTCCTATTCTGGTTGGTATCATGCCTTTGCACAGCTTTAAACATGCCGAGTATCTCCACAACGAAGTGCCCGGTATTTCAATTCCGCTTCCGGTACGCAAAGCGATGGAAGCAGCCGGTGATGACGGTGCGCGTGTCGGACTCGAGCTTGCTTGTGAACTGCTTGAAGATGTGCGCAAGATTGCCTCCGGTGTCTATCTGGTGCCTTCTTTCGGTCGTCATGATGACATGTGCACAATGGTGAAGCGTATTAAGGACAAGAACAATACCAATCAGATGTGATTCAGTTCGAACGCTGCCTAATCTTGTGAAATTGCTTAGATTGTTCAAGCTTTCTGCTGAAATTGGAGCTGCCGGACAACAAAAACTTTTGTTGTGTCATAAAGGCAAACTTGATTCAATCACCACCTGGTGGCGCACTGACAATGTATCAAGGTCTAAGGCTGGTACTGTCATGTGCTTGCTACAAACTGTGTTCACACTGGGAACTATTTCTCTATTCACACACGGATCCAGTTGAACCTCATATGTCCCAAAAACGTATAAATAAATAGGTCAGGAATTCAAACGCTTTTCTGACCTACAAAAAAGGAGGAATAGGACATGTTTGGACCAACCACATTTATATTGTCCTTTATTAACAGGCTGCCGTCAGGGCAAATCTTCACCACACGTGATTTACTGCACACTGGCTGGCGTGCTGCTGTTGATAAGGCACTCAGCCGGCTGGTTGCCAAAGAGTACATAATCCGGTTATCCCGCGGCGTCTTTATCCGCAACGACTATAAGGTGATCATGCCTAG
>CAILLX010000116.1 GCA_903835185.1 uncultured bacterium
CAACAGCTGCTCGATTGGATCGGGAGGCGCTATCGCATTGACTGCTCCTGCAGGAATTACAACAGGCTATTTACGGTCATATGGCGGCAACTCAAACGCCAGTGCTGCTGTCGGCGGCGTCGGCGGGACAATTGCGCTTACGGCCCCGAATGGAAACATTACGATTACCAGCGATGTGAACGCATCAGGCGGAGGTGGCGCCGCCAATGGTGGTGGTCCTAGCGGTGCTGGTGGCAACGGTGGCAACATTGCAATAACCGCCAGTGGCGCAGTGACCATCAACGGACCAGTATTGGCGGCCGGTGGTGGTGGCGCCGGAGGATATAACAATCAGTGCTGTAGTTGTTGTGGCACAGGTGGTAGTGGAGGTTCCTTCGGTGTTGCGAGCACTACCGGTGATGCCGTCGGGGGTGGTTTCACAACAGGCGTCTTTGGCGTTGGTGGAGTTCCATCCAGAGCCGGTGCCGGTGGCAATGTCGGAGTGTCCGGAAATGGGTACACAGGGGCAGGTGGTGCAGGAGGCGTTGGTGGCTCAGTAGCAATTAGTGGCGGCTCCGTCAGCCTCACCGGTACAATCCTTAGCCAATTTGGTAGCCAGGGTACTCGTTTCACCAATTCGCCGTACAGTAGTTTGTCTGTTGCTGGAGGGCAGGTATCAGTAGTGGCGCTTTCGGGCAGCCTGATGTTGGCGGGTGGTGTTTCTACAGCATTTGGTGCAACTGGCGGAAATATATTGTTATCAGCTGTTGGAGGACCCAATTCAAATGTGGCAACCATAACAAACAATTCCAATATTTCAATTACCACATATGGCACTTCCAGTGGTGGCGGACTGGCAATAGTAGCTGCCGGCTCTATCAGCCTTGGAGGTGGCACCTTTACGACAACATCCAGCAGCAGTACCCCAGGTGGTTCAGCTTACCTCAGTGCTGGCAGTGCTATTGTGGGGGGTACTTTAACAACTGGAGGTGCGCCAGTCTTTATCTCAACGGCAAGCAATAGTCAATATACGTACGGACAATTTACAAGCGGGGGAGCTGTTGGAACAATATCGGCCAACACAATAAAGATGTTGGCAGCGACCAATCCTCAATATCAGATTTCGTCAAATTACCAGAATTCTGACAATTCGGGTAACACTACATTAATCCCGGAACAAATACCTGGCGGAGGTTTCAGTAATTTCATCAATACGGGAGTTGTTAAACTTTCAACTACTGAAACCAATTTCAGCTGGATTAGCAATTTTGCCCCGATTGTTATTGAAGGACCGACTATTGTTCTGGGCACCATTATTGCCAGCCACAATGTCACAGCTGGGATGAGCTTAACACTCGTTGCACCATCTATTACTAGTGATTTGAGTCATGCAGGCAACCTGGTGTCGATCAACGCAGAGCGTGATATCTCCATTTTTGCGACCAATATCTCTAGTGTAAATACTTCGGGATCCGCGGGCAGTATTGCTCTGAATGCCGGTATTGTTTATTCCAGTAGTACGGCCTCAACATATGGTGGCAACATTAATATGTTGGGTACTAATCTGGCTGCAAACACCGGGCTCACCGGTAACATTACACTAACTGCATATGGTGGAACGAGTTCTGCTGGAACTATAAATATAGGCAGCATAAGCACCTCAGGAACAGGTGGGGCGTTCGTATTGAATGGCGCAGGTCAGGTCGGTCAATCGGCTGGCAATGCAACGCTTACTGCTGCAAGTAATATTCAGACCGGATCAATAAATGCATATGGTGGAGGCGGTGGTGGCACCAACACAGGAGTCGGTGGCGCAGGTGGAAACGGTGGAAACGTTGCGTTGGTTTCTTCCGGCGGCTTCATTACAGTATATGGTGACATAGACTCATCAGGTGGTGGCGGTGCAGGAGGAGCATCAAATGCAAATGGCGGAGCTGGGGGCAATGCCGGCTATATTTCCATTTCTGCGCTTTCCTCAGTTGCGGTCTATGGGCCACTTCTTGCTGGCGGTGGTGGTGGCGGAGGCGCAAGTACCGGTGCTGGTGCAGGTGGGGGCGGCAGCTTTGGAGGAGGCGGTGCTGGATCCAGTGGGCAGTATTCTGGCGGAGGAGGTGGTGGCTTTTTTGGAGGTGCAAGCAGTGGTAGCGGTGGTGGCTTCCTTAGTGCCGGAGTTAGCAATGCACAAACTTACATGAACGGATCTGCAGGTACAGGCGGACCAGGCGCTGAGGGTGAAATTGGTGGAACATTTGGGATTGGCGGTTCCGCATACAACTCAACTGGTGGCACTGGTGGCTCCGTCGGACAACCCGGCAGTAATGCTGGCGGTCAGACAGGTGGTTTAGCCGGTTCTGGCAATACAATTACTCTTGGCGGCGTGTCTGTAGTTGTCACCGGCACCGCTATCAGCAGCATCATTTCTAATCCATGGGGATCGGTTTGCGGTTCAACAATAGTATTATCCGCAAGCAACGGGAGCATCGGTTCATCCACCAGTCCAATACTGATAAGCAGCGGTGGCAGCGGCACAGCCAGTTTGACGGCCACGGCCGCAGGGACGACTGGAAGTATATTCCTTCAAAATATAGCTGCCAACGACACGATAAAGTTGGTTAACACAAGCAGCACTGGTAGTGCAGGACAATTTAATCTTGGTGTAATCGGTACGTTTGACAACATAATTGCTGGCTTGTCTGAGCTGGTTTCCAGTCCGACAATCACACTCTTGTCTGCGACAGGAAATATTGGTACGAACTCAACTCCCATTGTCATACAAAATGGGACAAGTGGTGCCATTACTCTTACAGCCAGCTCAGGTGGTACAGGAGGAACCTTTTTAAATAGCAGCAGCACAGGAACTGTTACCCTGAGTTCACTTGCACCTTCTGGTTCCCATGCAGTCTTTCTGCTGAATGCAAACGGCACTATTGCACAAGTAGGCACTGCCTACTCTATTCTCAGCTCATCCGTCACACTGTCGTCAGCGACAGGTAGTGTGGGAACAAGCGCCCTTCCCATTGTCTTAAGCAATGCTGGCAGTACATTAGGTTTCACAGCCACAGCAGGCGGCACGACCGGAAGTGTGTTTATTCTTGACTCAACCGGTAATGATGTTATTAGCTTAGGTGGTACAAGCAGTGTTGGTTCTGGCGGACAGTTTAGCCTGAGCATGATTGGGGAATCGGGTAGTATTTCTGAAGGTCTTTCGGGACTGATTGTGAGTCCGACCATTACACTCTTGTCTGCGGCAGGAAGTATTGGTACCAGTTCTTCGCCCATTATCATACAAAATGGGACAAGTGGTGCCATTACTCTTACAGCCAGCTCAGGTGGTACAGGAGGAACCTTTTTAAATAGCACCAGCACAGGAACTGTTACCCTGAGTTCACTTGCACCTTCTGGTTCCCATGCAGTCTTTCAGCTGAATGCAAACGGCAGTATTGCACAAGTAGGCACTGCCTACTCTATTCTCAGCCCATCAGTCATGCTGTCGTCAGTGACAGGTAGTGTGGGTACCAGCTCGCTTCCCATTGTGATCAGCAATGGAGGCAGCACAGTAGGCTTGACGGCTGTAAGCGGTGGCACAAGTGGATGCGTGTATATAAAGGATTCTACAAACAATGATACTGTTAGTTTAGTTAACACAAGCAGTGCCGCGGCTGGTGGTCAGTTCAATCTGACATTGACTGGCTCCTCAGGCAATATAGCCCAAGGCTCGTCAGGCTTGATTTGCAGTCCAACAATTGTTCTTTCGGCAGGCGGTGGTTCCATCGGTGCTTCTGGTGCCCCACTAGTTATAAACAGCGCCGGTGTCGGAACAATCAGTCTGACAGCTATCGCTGGTGGAACAAATGCAAACCTATTTATTAAGGACTCAACAAATAGCGATAGCATAAGCTTAGTCAATACAAGTAGCGTCACAACTGGTGGACAGTTCAGTCTGACATCAACTGGTCCTTCTATTACAACCGGGAATCTAGCTATGTCGGGAGTAAGTCTGACACTCGCCGCCGGCGGTGTCGTTACGACCGGCAATATAGATGTGTCAGGAGCAGGCGGCGGTTGTTGTACTACAGGCAATCCAGCACCTTCCGGTGCCAATGGAGGCAACATTACCATAAACGCCGGCACCGGAATAACTGTAGGTTACTTGCGCGCATATGGTGGCGGCGGCGGTGGCAGCAACTGGTGTGGTGGTTGTGCTGGTGGCGCCGGTGGAGCCGGCGGCAGCATCAGTCTCACCACAACGAGCGGACCGGTCGCTGTTAACGGTGACATCAACAGTTCTGGTGGCGGTGGTGGCGGCGGTTACTACCTGGGCGGTGCCGGTGGCAATGCAGGCAATCTAATCATAAACACAGATGGTGTGAGCACAGTGGTTGTGAACGGACCGATATTAGCAGCCGGTGGAGGCAGCGGTGACGGAAGCGGAAATCCCACTGGTGGCTATGGCGGAGGTGGTTTTGGCGGCGGCGGTGGTGCTGTCAACGGGGCCGGAGGCGGCGGTTTCTATGGCGGTGGCAGCGGCGGCTGCTGCGGCAGTAGCGATGGCGGTGGCGGTGGCGGTTTCTTCGGAGTGGGCGCTGCCGGCAGTGATAATGGTGCTTGCTGTGGTTCGAGCACGAATGGACAACCTGGTTCCCCGGGCATGGGCGGCTCCAGCAAATACGGTGGAGCAGGCGGGTGGTTCGGTCAATCCGGACGGGGAATTGTAGGAAGCATCGGACAGGTAGGATATGGCAATCCGAGTACAGTTAACCCTGGAACGTCAGGAACTGTTACTGTGACCGGCAAGAGCCTTTCAGTTGCGCAGACAATATCCAGCTGGTCAACTAATACAGTAGCCAACTACGGACTGGGACTAACATCACCTAACGGATTTACGTCCGGCTACTATTCCGGATTGTCAGTTGTTGCCGGAGCATTAAACTTTAACGCAAGCTCCTCCGGAACAACATTGTCGGTAAGTGGAGGAATCGGCTTGCTGGGAACAACAACCACTACTTATAACGGCAATACAGTTCTGGTGAGCAATAATGTATTGAATGCAACAACCAGCACAATTCCAGGCGCAGTGCAGTGGTTGGGCGGCATTAACGGGCTGCTCACATTGGCAAACAATGTCGGTTCGTTAGCAATCGGCAATTCAACAGCGGCGGTTGCTGCGTCTTCAGCAACTAAGAATGCAATTACCAGAGATTACACAACTGCCCTTGCATACCTTACAGCAAGCGCAACAACAGGCTTGACAAGCGGCAACATAGATATGTCTGGAGCTGGAGCTAGTGGTAATCCATGTAATGGCTGTAGCGGATCAGCAGGGCTGAGTGCAGGCTCTATAAGTTTATCTGCCGGCACCGCTATAACAACAGGCTATTTGCGCGCATATGGTGGTGGCGGAGGTGGCAGCTCCTGGTGTGGTGGTTGTGTTGGTGGTGCCGGCGGAAATGGCGGCAACATCAGTCTGACCACGACTACTGGTGCCATTACGGTAGTAGGTGAAATCAATACATCCGGCGGCGGTGGCGGTGGTGGTTATTCAAGTGGTGGCGCCGGTGGAAATGCTGGGAGCATCTCTCTAACTACCAGCGCAAGCAGTGCAATAACCATAAATGGACCAATTTTTGCAGCCGGCGGTGGAGGCGGTGCTGGCTGCGCGAATTGTGGTGAGATTGGTGGCGGAAGCTTTGGAGGAGGCGGTGGCGGGCTTAATGCTGTCGGTGGCGGCGGCTTCTATGGAGGTGGTAGTGGCGGATGCTGCGGTAATGGCGACGGCGGCGGCGGTGGTGGATTCTTTGGTGGCGGTGGTGCCGGTGGTGATAATGGCGCTTGTTGTGGCTCGTCAAGTAACGGGCAGCCAGGCTCTCTAGGTCTGGGTGGCTCCAGCAAATATGGAAGCGCCGGCGCACTGTTCGGCACAAGCACAATGGGTTCGTTCTCGGGGAATATTGGTCACTTAGGCAGCAGTGGTGCATCGGCAGGCACATCCAGCAGCGTAGCTGTAGTAGGTGGCTCCCTGGCGCTAAATCAGACAATTTCAGGCTGGTCCACCGCACAGGCAGCCAGCGGCGGGCTGGGGCTGTCGACACCTAATGCTGTTCCCTTTACGACATCTAGTTTTGCGGGATTATCGGTTGTCGCCGGAGCATTTAGTTTTAATGCAGGCGCATCAGGAGCCACACTATCAGTGACCGGAGGGGTGGGCTTGCTCGGGACAACCACTACTACTTACAACGGCAATACAGTTCAAGTGAGCAACAATGTTTTAAACGCCACAACGAGCACAATCTCAGGTTCAGTCGAATGGATGGGACAGACTGCCGGACTGCTTACCATAACAAACAACATAGGCGCATTGGTAATTGGTAGCTCAGCACCGGCAGTTGCTGCGTCATCACCTACACATAATGCAATCACGAGGGATTACTCGAATGCCACAGCATATTTAACAGTCAGTGCAGCTACAAGTATAACGACAGGTATTATTGACTTGTCCGGTGCTGGAGGCAGTGGCACTGGCAGTGGCAGTGGAAACGCTGGTCAATTTGGCGGAAGCATCACCTTAACAGCTGACACTGGAAACACTCTACAAAGTTCCAGTACCGCTATAAATATTGGTTCACTGCGAGCTTACGGTGGTGGTGGTGGGGCTAGCTACTGGTGCAATGGATGTATTGGTGGAGCCGGTGGAGCTGGCGGCAATATTAGTGTCAGTTCTGGTATGGGAAACATAACGATAAATGGTGATATTAATTCTTCCGGAGGTGGTGGCGGTGGTGGTAAAGCCAATGGAGGAGCGGGCGGGAATGCCGGTACCATTACTATAAATGCAGGTGGCTTCAGCACAGTTACAATAGCTGGTCCAATCTTGGCTGCAGGAGGAGGTGGTGGTGGGGCGTGGAACGGCTTGCCTTCCTGTTGCGAATGTTGCGGTGCATCCGGCGGCGGGGGAAGCTTTGGTGGCGGTGGCGGCGGAGCTGCAGGTGAGGGTGGTGGCGGTGGATTCTTCGGTGGTGGCGGGGGTGAGTGGAATAACACTAACGGCGCTGCCGGCGGTGGATTCTTTGGCGGTGGCGCTAGCAACGGTGTTAATAACTCCAAATCCGGTTCAGCCGGTACCGGTGGTTACGGAACTTATCAAGGTAATGCTCAAACCGGTTACAACATGCTTGGGATGGGAGGCAACACCGCAGGCAATGTGGGACAAGCCGGGAGCGGCGGCGGTTCACTAGTAATTGCTGCTGGCTCGGGCGGTACAATAACTATTTCCGGATTGACCGTATCCGTAACTGGAACAATAAGCAGTCAATTTGCCAGCTTAAGCAGCAACTTTAATACCCCCGCATACGCTTCAAATAGTATTTATGGCAAGAATATCGTAATCAATAGCGGCTTAATCCCTGGTGTTCTATCAACTGTATACAACTCAAATGCAGATTATTCTGACTCTGCAACGCGTACTGTGACTCCTCAATTAGGTGTAATTACTACAGTCGGTTTCACTGTAGGAGCAGGAGTACATCAACAGATTGCAGGCAACAATGGCTCTGCGGGCAGTCTGTATGCAAGTAGTGCTATTACGATAAACTCTACAGGTTATGGTACTAATTTGACATCTGGCTGTTATTCCGGGTCGAGCTCAAATGCGTCAGTATCTCTCGGCATAATAGAAGCTGGTCAGTTTGTTACATTCACTAATCAGTCTCTGGTCACACCCGCTGAATGGGTGGCACTCATACAAGTAAGCGGAACAGGACAGACACTGACATTGGATTCGAACGGAGATGTCTCCAACGGAAACAGCTCAATGAACTTTGCGTCAGGCAATATCCCAAGTGGTGGTTTCAGCACTCTGGTTTTGCCCGCCTCGTTAACCGCAACGGCAAGCGTTTCTTCTCTAGCACTTAGCGGCTCGGCCACTGTCAATGGAACGCTGACTTTCACAACATCGTCCGGCACACTTACAGCCAACAGTATAATAGTTGCCGGCACAATATCCGTTCCCGGTGCGAATTCGACATTGACACTGGTTAGTGGTGCTGGTGGCATCAGTCAAAGCGCAGGCTTACTAGCAGCAACAACTGTAAATCTATCCTCGGATGCCAATGGAGTTACTGGAGCGGGCACAGGCAGTCTGGGAAGCTCCAGCTCGCAACGATTGATTATTAATGCAACTTATCTCTCAGCAAACACGCAAGGCAGCGTATACATCACAGATATGACTGGCGGCACTGTCAACGCTTCAACTGCCGGAAGTTCGTCCGGCAACGGAGCATTATTCATGCTTAGCACAGCTGCTGGTAGTGGTGGAGCGATTGCTTTAGGCGGTAATATCACTGTATCAGGAACAGCAGGCACTATTCAGCTTGATTCCGATGGCGCAGGCGGCATCAGTCAGACTGCAGGGGCCTTAACAGCAACATATGTAAACCTCTCCTCAGATGCCAGCTGGACATCTGGAACTGGAACCGGGAACCTGGGGACATCTGCTGCGCAACGACTCGTCGTCAGTGCCGCTAATCTTGCGGCCAATACGCAGGGCAGTGTGTTCCTCACCAATATGGACAGCGGCACACTAAATGCTTCTACTGCAGGAAGTCTGTCAGGCAACGGTGCATCATTTATGCTGAAGACTGCTGCAGGCAGTGGCAGGTCTATAGCTTTAGGCGGCAGTGTGACAGTATTGGGGATAGCAAGCACCATACAACTGAATGCCGATGGCACAGGCAATATCACACAAGGGCAATCGACAACAGTACTGGCGGCCGGCACAGTAACGCTGTCATCCGACTCGGGCAGCATTGGGGCAGCGAATAATCAAATAATCACAAGTGCGCCTACATTGAATATAAGTACGTCAATCTCATCCTATATAAATGATACGAACGCCACATCTCTGAACATAGCGTCAGGAAGTGGGACTATCAACATAGCAGCAGCAGCAGCGTCACTAACGTCTAACACTAATGGTTGGATCTGTCAATAGTTTTGTGTCAAAGGGTTAGTCCAATCTGTAATTACCCGTTGACATTTAATTGAGACCGCCACGGAGGCATACAGCTTTAGCTGTTGCCGACTGGGCGGAACCGTTGGCGGTGCAAGCCAACGGAGA
>CAILLX010000117.1 GCA_903835185.1 uncultured bacterium
GTACTAAAGGAGAATCAATGCGCAAAAACAAAAATTCAGATCAAAATGGGTAAATAGAAAACATGCCAGCGTCACTTCGTTCAGACTACCCCATAAAGCTCCTCATGACAGGCATGCTTTTTTGCCCGGAATCGGGTGGCACGTTCGCTGGAATACGCAACTGCCGCAGTGTCAAGAACTTCATCACCAGAAGACTTGCTCACATGTATCAGCGAAAAACGCCCAGTCTTGTCAATCACCCAATTACAAATGGTTTGGTAATGTAGATTAGTTCCGTAACCAGCCTCCCTTGCAGGAGGAATCCATCGGCTTTTGATAGTCTTAGTTAGCCTAGTCATATAGGGCGTCAACAAGCGGACATCATGTTCATCGTGTTGTTCGGTTTCTTTGGCGGCTTTCCGCATGGACGCGGCATCGGACGGTCGTCCCATTTGATCGTATAAGGCAATCAGGTCTTGTTCAATACCAGCGCCCTGGAGGTATTCATAAGTGTTCCCCACTTTTAAACACCGCTTGAGTGCTACCTCAGCTAGCTGATATCGTCTTTGCTGTCTGTATAGATATCCAAGAAGGCGCGCGGTCTCGAACTGAGTATAGGGAACCGTAGCCAATTTCTGAGCCTGTTGTAAAAGTTCTTCTGCAGTAGCAGAAACCCGCCCGCCCCGAGCTTGAGCTAATGCTGCCTTGCTAACGGTGTTGCTCCAGGAATCACCCAGGGGCTTGGCATTTATATCCAGAGCTATGATCGCCGCCTTGTAATCTTTTCTGTCCAGGATGGCTTTGCCTTGCTTGTATGCATCTGTAGCAGGGGTGGCTTGCACGGTGGAGATGCTGCAAGATAGCAGCAGCAAAGCTATGGCGATACATCGCAACACACGGACAGTGGACTTCTTAAAAAGCATTGTGATTAACCTCGGAGCTGAGACGGCCTAAGGTAAGTGTACTTTGTGAGTGACATCAGGTGTGTTCAGTGGTGGCATAAAAAGTGGTGCCACCGTGGGAGTCCGATAATACTTCTTATGTTTTGTTCTTGAAGATTAAATGTAGCTTTCAGCGATAAATGTCCGCTGGTGTCTATCCAGCGACCTGCTAAAAGTCGCTCAGAGAGCCGTATAGCGTGAGCGTCATTTCAATGAAACATAATATCTATTATGAGTCACTCAATGGACTCAACACTGGTTGCCATGCGGACATTTATCTCTGAAGAAAAGCGGACAAATAGCTCTGAAAGCTACAGTGATGACAGCTCGAAAGGCTCAACAGGCGAGACTTTTAGGCGATGTGAAATACGGTTGATAAGTGCTGCTACAATAGTTCCACCAGTGAGAACACCCATATCATGTTGCAGTAGGAGCAAATGGAATCACATGGAAACCAAATACGCTGGATTTTGGAGAAGATTTGCAGCGGCTTCGATTGATGGCATTTTGCTTGGTCCGCTGATCGCTGTCGCGGTTGAGACAACTATGTCGAAAGAGCTACAGCTCTTCTATCATCAGTATGGAGCCCTTGTTCTAGGATACCCTCTCCTGTTTTCATTCTCTATTTTTGTGAACGGACTCCTGGATGCAATGCTAGTCTTTGCCCCATACAGTCTGATTGTCGCTATTCTCGCATGGAACGGAATGGTCAATTGGGAGCAAGCGACAGGAGTACGAGGGATAGCATTATTCACGTTTGAGACGGTGATCACAATGATGATTATCAACTGGCTCTACCATGCTCTTCTTGAATCCTCAGTCAAGCAAGCAACCCTTGGCAAAATGGTGCTGAAGATCAAAGTCACCGATTTGAATGGGCAGCGGATTTCTTTCTGGAGGGCGACAGCTCGTCACTTCAGTAAGAGCCTCTCTACGCTGACATTGCTGATTGGATTCCTAGTGGCAGAATATACAGCCAAGCGGCAGGCGCTACACGACAAGATTACGGGGTACTTGGTGGTAAAGATCCCGGGTGTGTTGTAATAAATATTATGGTTCATTCCGATGTAGTTGCAGCTGGAAACAGCCGCCAGGAGTGACTTTTGCTGTTTGATGAAATGGCGTCTGATAATCTGCTTTCTCGATAAGCCTCAAAAATGGCTTTTGGGGTAGTGTAAAATCCGCCATCTTGCAGATGTTCTCGTTCCGGCGAGGTGCTTGCACATATCAGTGCTCTGTGTATACTGACATTATGGATGAACTGGTAGTTCAGGTTCGCGACCTGCGAAAAGGGTTTAATGCCACTGCGGCAGTGTCGGGAATTACTTTTGCTGTGTGCCGTGGCGAAACTTTAGGCATCTTGGGTCCTAACGGCGCCGGAAAGACTACAGCAATTCAGATGCTGCTTGGATTGCTTACTCCAACCAGCGGCTCGATAGATATTTTTGGACTGCCGTTGGAAGCAAACCGGATAGCCATACTGCAAAAACTTAAGTTTTCCTCTGCCTATGCCAACCTGCCGCACAATTTAATAGTATGGGGAAACCTGCTGATTTCTGCCGAGCTTTATGAGATTGCCCATCCACGGCCAAGAGCACAGAGTTTACCGGATGTTCCAAGATGCTCGCTGCAACGGGCGTTTAGTTCGCCTCTTCACCTGAACCGGTCCTGATTGGCAGCGCTGGGAACCACAGTTGGAGGATCATTTGCCGGTCCAGCCTTGCTGAGTGCGATACTCTTCAAGACGGCGACATTGATCAGGGGTTAACAGGCGGCGAATCTCCAGCCGCATCAAACTATATTCTGTGGAAATATCACCGTGGAGATGATTAAGTTCACCCTGCCTGGCCATAATGACCTCGGCTGGTTGTCCGTGAATAATAAACTCAAGGAACTCCTGGCTCTTTTGCCTGTACTCGACACGCAGCGGCTCAATCTTCGGCTTGTAATTGTCGACTATAAAAGTTACCTGCTTGCGTTGATCGGCGGTAGCGCCAATTTTCTCCAGCATCGGCTCCAGGTGCGAACCGTAAGGCTTGTCAAAAGTTTTGCCAGCCGCAGCTGCTGACTTGCTGGTTGCCTGAGTAGCTGTCTTGACCGTTGCTTCAGTAGCACTATGACCGGCAGAGTTGTGTGGTTTGGCTAAAACTTGATCTGCCAGAAAGATGCCGCTACATACTAACAACAACTGAATTAACGCTGTTGGAAATTTTGCTGCTGTTGTGTACGCCCCCATACCCGACTTCAACCCTCCAGTGACAGGTCCGCTAGCCACAATTATAGTAGCAGCTTTGCCTGAACGCGATCTATCCTGAGCGTATGGTGGGCTATACTCCCGCCGCAGTCCAGCGCTGGCGTCCTCCCGGCAAGCTTAATGATGCTGCTCCAAGTTCTATATATCGAGGAACTTTCCCAAAATAATCTGCTCTAGCGCTATAGAGAAATCTCAAGGCAAGACAGGAGTATTAGCGATGCAATATCCATGGAAAGTAGCTATTTTGGTGACTTGTGCAGTTGCGATGCAAACTTTTGCTTCAGCAGTGCCCGCCGCCGCCGGAATTGGCCGAGAAGTGAGACGTGAAGAAGCCAAAGTTGCACATTCTCGAGCTGAGGCCAGAGCAGACTCAAGGGAAGGACATCACTTGAGAGCCATGCTTCATAGCCATCGCGCCGCTAGACAAGAAAGACGCGTTCAGCGGCTACGGCAATATAACTAAGAGTAGCCAGGACAGTCAGCGACTGGCAAGAAACTGTTATGCTAGGGTGGCTTAACCTGAGCTGCTGCTCAAAGGAGGTCGGAATGAAATCACTTAAGGAAGTGTGTCCGGATCCCAAGCAAGTGCTCCAACTTGAGCCCGAGGAACTTGGTCCACATGTCCTTCATTGTCTCGCCGATGCCAAGGAGCCCAATATTAAGAGGGCTATCATTGCCCAGTATCTGTCCTCACATTACGAGGAGGACCATCAGCCAGAACTTGCTCACGTTATTGAGGAGGCTCTTGGCTGGCTGACGGCTCAGTGTTTACTGGGTGCCAGTCCTTATGACCAGGAGTTGATCTTTCTGACCAGGCGGGGCAAGAGGGTGGCGTCAGATTATCGTAGTGGCTCCTGCTGAAATAGCCCGGATGGAGCGACGCTCCGGCAATAGAAAGATAGGTGACTGATGTGTTTAGAAAAATAATGCTAGCTATTGGCTCCATTGTCATTGTCAGTCTCTCAAACCAGTTAATAAGATGGTTGGAAGACAAGCTAGGGGATAAGCCGAAAAAACTGAGTTGACGGGGATGTTGCCAGGAGCCAGACATGCTAATTCGCAAGCAGCTGGTCGAGGCTGGAGCTCAGAGCTGGCAACAACAGTCAATAGATCCCGGCAAGGTCTTGAGCCGATTTTCTGACAGTCAGCATCAAGGTAGCCGCTTTGGTATCTTAAGCAATTCAGTCTGGAGCTCGCCAGCCGAGGCAAAACGGGCGGTGGTATCGACAGCAGTGGCACGTGCGACGATTTGGTCAATCTGGGCGCTCAGATCTGCTTGTTGTATAAATGGATGAGACTGGCTAATCGGCTCCGGATCCTCGCCGGTCAAGAGGTAGAACAAAGTGGCACCAAGCGCATAAATATCGCTCTGCGGGCTTGGTTTGCCACGGAACTGCTCCGGCGGAATGTAGGCATGCTTGCCCACCACGGTGCCTGTTGTCGTCAGCTCGGTTTGCTGCGCCACATTAAAATCAACAAGCTTGAGTAGCCCCGCTGACGTAAGAATTAGATTATCGGGAGTGAAGTCACGATGCACTACAGGTGGTACCAGTCCGTGCAGGTATGAGAGGATACAACACATTTGCAATGCCAGGTCTATGACCTTAGTTTCCTGAAGTTTGCCTTGAGCGGTGACTAATTGTCTTAGAGACATGCCATCAATGTGCTCGAGAACCAGATAACTACGATGGTCTTCAACAAAGTAGTCGCTGAGTTTTACAACCTGCGGATGGTCCAGTTTGCTTAGCATGAGAGCCTCCTGCTGAAACCTCTCAAGGGACTCTCGCCTGACGTTAACCTCCACATATACTGGAAGGATGGACTCTTTTAAGACTACCTGCTCGGTTGCCTCCTGATTTCTGGCAACTGCTCTGGGCAGGTGTCCATTCTGGCGGGCAGCAGCCAGCTCGACCTCTGGCTGCGTCTGCCTGTCGTTGCCATGGTCGATGGCAAGATAGGCTGTTCCCTGTCCACCCACACCGAGCTGTCCCAAAATCTCATACCGCTTGCTCTTAAGGGTGACCCCAGCAGGTAGCGGCGTCAACCGCTCCCGCTTTGGTGGTGCTGACAGAGCCTTCAGCCACAGCTCCGTGTAGCTGTGGTCCTGAGGTGGGCAAAGCAGTTCGCGAAGTTCTGCATCTCTGGTTGTTGCTGGAGCAAAGCAGTTGAGCGCTTCAAGCAGGTCCGCCCGGGCTTGTACTGTCGGAATGGCGCCCAGGCGCCAGCGCATCGGGACGCCTGCATTTACCTGAAAGCATACCAACCAGTCTTGCGGCGATGTCTTACCAGGCGGTCGCAACAAGCGAATATGGTTGACATGCTCCCAGCTTAGAAGCTGACCACTCACATTGAGCCAGCGCCTTCTCCACAGGCGGCGAAGACCCTGTGAAGAGATGCCGATATGAGTAGGCTGAGCATAGTATGAGCCTGCTGCTGCTGCCAGCAAGACTCCTACTCCGCTGAAGAAGTAGTAGAGAACTGCCTGACTGGCAGCAGTGATAGCAGCTGCAGCACCAGGGGTGGCATGGACTACACTGCGAGACAAAACTTCAGCCACCCATGAAACAAGCAATCCTGGACCTCCCACCCAAAAGAAGATGGCGACCAGAGTCATGACAAACCAGGCTTTGGTCTCACTCCAGGCAGAGAAGCGGTATTTGAGCCACTTTTCCATGCCAGCAAACGGGCTATATGGTATGACCACCTCGTTGTTATTTGTCTCTCCAGCAGAGGCAGCCATACTGCCAGCTTCACCTGTCAAACTTTTTTGATTAACTGCCATCTCTTACCAACCTCATACAGCTGACTGTGAAACAGCTGTACTGTGCGCGGCGCGGATTTCTGTGAGGATTGAGCTAATTTGCTCAGCCGAGGTAGGGCGATCTTCCACCTCCAGAGCTGTTAACCTGGCAACCAGATGATCGAGGTCTGCTCCCACAGTTGCCACCAGAGAGCGCGGGCTGGAAACTGAGAGAGCTTCCGGGTCAGCACCTGTAAGCAGATAGAAAAGGGTACATCCAAAAGAGTAAATATCACTTTGGACGACCGCCTTGCCGCGAAACTGCTCCGGGGCTATATAAGACTGCTTTCCTACTAAAGTGCCGGTAGCTGTGCCGACAAACTCATTAGCAGCACCAAAATCGATTAGAATAAGCTTCCCGTCATCCTTGAGAACCAGATTATCTGGAGTAAGGTCGCGATGAATAACAGGAGGAGTTTGACTGTGCAAATATTGCATGATGGCAGCTATCTGCTCTGCCCAGTCCAAAACGGTCTCTTCTCCCGGTAAACCGTTTTGCTTGACTAATTGTCTGAGGTCCTGCCCATCAATATATTCGAGCACCAGATAGTTGCGCCGCTCTTCAGCAAAGTGGTCCAGCACACGAGCTATCTGCGGGTGATGCATTTTGGCTAGAAGCTGTGCTTCACGAGCAAAAAGCTCTGCTGCTTTGGCTTTAGACTGCTCGTCAGCACCAGAGGGCACCACCGCCTCCTTTAGGACAACAAGCTCCTTGCCGCGGCTCTGGGCTAAATAGATGGCTGACAGTCCACCAAAAGCTAGCTGGCGAACTACTTGCAATGAGCCATCTTGCAAGTGATGTCCTGGCTCGAGTGGTACAAAAGCTGTCGAGCTAAAACGGTGGCGCAACTCTTCCTCCCACATCTGCGTGTAACTGAGATTAGAGATGCCCTTATTGTCGTTGGCAAGAGCATTCTGAAAATCAACTAGCTCTGGTGGTCTCTTGCAGCTGCTTCCCCAGACCTCAATGGCCAGAAGCAGCTTCTCCAGATCTGCACGTGGAACCTGCTTTAAATGCAAATACACTTTGCCACCTGAGCGAAAATAGAGGCAGAGAAGGTCTGCCGGGGCGAAAGAAACAGTCGAGCTCCAGCGCACGCCGGCAAACTGCAGATCAGCCCAGAGTCGCTCGCGGCGGAAAACCAGACCTGGCAAGAATAGCAGTGGAAAGGCTAACCCTTCCTTACTCACCAGTATACGATCGTCCTCACATATGGCCGAGACTATTATTGCTGCCATTGGCAAAATCAGAAGAGTCACTATTACTGTCAGGCACAACCAGGGGTTTAGTCCCGAACTCTTAAAAACAAGCTGAATGAACTGCCCGAGGAGGAAAGGAACAAAGAGAGCCCAGACCGGCATGGACAATCCCATGATGGCTACTCCGAGGCGAGCCGGGAGAGATTTGTATTTTATTTCAAGCTCGAACTCTGCCATGAACTCCGTATATGCTCTTTCACTTCAAGGATCTCTCAGCCGGCAATTTGTCTGTAACCAGCGGCAGCTGTCCACGATATCAAATACCCAGAGGAATGAGAAGTTAACTGTATTGTTTTATCTGTCACAACTCTGTCCAATCCGACAACTTCAGCTGCGTCCGGCAGGATAGCGTCTGGAGATAAGTGAAAGTAGCGATGGGCAGAGCCCTTGCAGCCGCTCCAGCACGACAGCAGGGTATGTAAGAATGACTTCACGCGACCCGCCCTGGTTGCAGGCTTTGACAATCTCACAAGCAGCGTCATGCGAGCTCATTGAAAGAATATTGCGCATGAGCCAGCCGGATAGATTATTTTGAGAAGCTATTACAGTCGGATTTCTGCGATCTGGAACTTTCACATTGCTAAAAAACTCTGTCCTCACCCATCCTGGACATACAGTAATAACATCAACTCCCTGCGAATAAAGCTCGGCTGCAAGCCCCTCTGATAGTCCGGTTAAAGCAAATTTGCTGGCTGCATAACAGACGCTGCCAGGCACAGAGACTTTGCCGGCTACTGAAGAAATATTGACTATGGTGCCGGACTCTTGCTTGAGAAAATGTGGCAATGCAGCATAAATTGCATAAAGAGGACCAAAAAAGTTGATATTGAAAACATAATGCCAGTCATCTGGTGTCAGATCAGTAACTGGACCTGGTTTAGCCAGTCCAGCATTATTTACCAGCAGATCAATACTGCCGAAACTGGCAAGACAAGTATCTATTAGCTCGCCTGCAACTTCGCGACAGCTTATATCACCGGAAACTGCTTGTGCCGAACCGCCAGCCTTCTTGACCAGGCTTACAGTCTCCTCGAGAAGCTCTTTATTGCGAGCATTCAGAACTAATCTGGCCTGATAGCGTTCTGCTAGCACAACAGCCGTTGCACGCCCAATCCCTGAAGAGGCGCCAGTAATTACACCTGTTATCCCGCTCTTCAAGCCTGTTTGTCTTGACATATTCGCCCCAATTCACGAGTTTCACGAACTCTTTGATTATACCAAGGCTCATCTTACTATGCCACCGTTGGCAGTGGCTGCTGCGTTTAGATGGTCAGCAGCATAACTTAGCTGCTCGGGGTATTTTGAAAACGTATGACAACAGAGCACAACTTAGCCAGCTTTGGCAACAGGACAAAATGGATATCTTGCTATTACTGCGTTGCGCTTGAGCGCCAGGAGAATTGCATCTCTGAGATCGCCAAGCGGAGATTCAGTGCCAATATGTCCGTCAGACTCGTTGATTAACGGTCCACGGAGGTCTTCTGATGTGCCCTGGTGCATAAGCAAGACAGCTGGCGGTTTCCGCAAAGCCTTCATTTCACGTAGCCGGGAGATGGCAGTCGGACCTGGAGCAGCCAGGTCAAGTAACACTATGTCAGGCGCAAACTCTTCAATTTGAGCGTTGACCACCTCGCTACTACCCGTGGTGCCCAGTACGTCGAAATCGGCAAATTGATCAAGCCAAAGGGTAAGAGTGATCAAGTTGATAAAGTTACTGCCTACTATAGATACTTTGATCCGTTGATTCATAAGGTTATCTCCTTATGCAGTTGCTTTGTGGACCACTGGCTGCCACCGCTCTTGGGAAGTGTAAGGATTTGTTAAGAGCACTAAGAGTGTACATGCTAAAGGGGCAAATGGAAATACCCTATGTACATGCACAATATATACAGCCTGGACACCGGACTGCCTGCAGCTGCTGTGATCGTGGCGCTGCCAAGGTATAAGCAGCGATTCGTTAAATAAACTTGAGCTGCCTAAGCTACATTCCTATCTCAAGGCTAATGTTGATGCTTGGTGCAGAGTGCGTTATGGCACCGATTGAGATAGCATCAACACCAGGGATAAGGTAATCGTGGATGTTGTTAAGAGTGATACCGCCAGAAACCTCTATGAGAGCGCGATCACCAATAATGTTTACAGCCTCGGCTGCCATCTCTGGTGTCATACTGTCCAACATGATGTGGTCTGCCTTAGCTAGAAGTGCTTCAGTCACATCTTCCAGCGTTGCTATTTCAATCTCAAGCCTGGCATCTGGCGCCGACAGTCTGGCAATCCTGACAGCTTCTGATACTGATCCGGTTAAGCGAATATGGTTGCCCTTGATTAGAATGCGATCGAATAAGCCAAAGCGGTGATTGTAGCCGCCTCCTGCTCTGACTGCATATTTCTCAAATGCACGCAAGGCTGGAGTTGTTTTACGCGTATCTAAGATAGCGATGTTGTGTTCCTTGGCGATATCTACATAAGAGCGAGTATAAGTGGCAATGCCGGAGATCCGTTGGAGAAAATTCAAGGCTGTTCGCTCGCCGGTAAGAATCGACACTGCCGGACCTCGCACGATGGCTGCCACCTCTGGTGGTGACTCGCAATACTGACCTTCAGCTACGAACGTGGTGACCCGTATCCGCGGGTTAACTTTCTGAAAAACAAGTGCAAGCACATTAAGCCCGGCCATTACAGCAGGCTGTTTATAGACAACTTTAGCCACAACAGAGAGGTCTGCTGGTATAAGAGCAAGTGAAGTTATATCCCCTGATCCGACATCTTCAGCCAGGGCAACGCTAATAGTTGTATCCATCAGCCCTTCACTTAAGGCATCAGGTAAAAACTGCTGGTCAAGCCATGGTAGAGATTTGACTGCTCCGGTGAGCTCTGGCTCCTGCATGATCTTGTTGCATCTCCCGGACATCTGAAGTCGAATTCAAATTATACTGGTTTCACGCTCTAATAATCGTTGAACGCACCTTATGTCAGACATGCAGAAATAGTTCCAGGCAGCATGGCAAGCTTTCATTACCTGCTCTGCCGATTTTGGGTAGAGTTCTTAAAGGTTGTTTATCTGTTGTAACGGATCGGGCTTTTCCCAGTAAAGTATTTCCCGAGGATTCATATGAATATGGACAGAGCAATTTTTGGACGTTTAAGCTGGTTTGCCATGGGTGTAGTGGCAGCCATAACATGTGCCCAGCTTGTCACTGGCACTGCTTTAGCATACGACACAGGTGTTTACAACAACCTGCTCAAGACCCGTGATGCTCTGCTGCAACAGCGTGATTACCTGCAGCGAGCTTATGACGATACGGCAAAACAGATTGATTTGCTGCAGCAGAAGCTTGGCCGCGTCAATGACTACCTTGATCAAAATAATAAGAACCTGCGCGACATAGATACGGCTTTGGGTCAGTACCGGCGTTAATCTGGAGGGGAGCATGCAGAAAATAAAGGTACTGGCTGCTGGAGCAGCTGCATGTACAGCAGTCTTCTTCTCCGCTGGCGTCTCATCCGCACAGTCTGTCGATCTGCCTGCTGCCGCAAAAGAGTTGCCACAGACTAAAATTTCAGTTGAAAATCCTCATGCTGCCTGCTCAGAGTCGGCAAAAGTCATTAAGACGCTCCTGTTGATGGCATCCTTGCTGGAAAAAGGCGATCTAAAGACTTACTCTCAGTATCTGGATGATGGCTGCACCTCATTTGATGAAGGGACTCACCAGTTAATCGTAGGCAAAGAAGCTGTTCTTGCCGACATCAAGAGACGCTTTGACGAGATCTCAACTGACGGTAAAGGTCCGGAGATGACGCTCACTATCGAAGAACCGTATGCCCGCGTCACTGGCGATGTTGCGGTTGTTACCTTTAAGGCCATTAAGAAAGTCGGCGGAGAGCATCCACATAAGGCAGAAGCTCGTGCCACAGACGTCTTTGTCAAACACGGGCACAGATGGAAGAAGCTGCACTGCCGCGGCGAGTGGAAAAAGATTAGCTAACGCCTTAGCCTTGCAGATTACTTACCACGTTGCTCCAGCACCTTGCTCAACTGACCTTTCAGACCGGAGAGCTCGGAGAGCTGACTGAAGTTCATATAGATGCTCCCTGCGCTAGACAGCAGCAGAGCTACGATTGCACCCATGATTAGATTTTTACTTGCGTCCTGTTGCTGAACTGGCCTGTTGGCAGCCACTTGAATCTCTTTGACCTTCTCCTCAATAGCTCGTGATATCGGGAGAATGTTCTTGTTGACGTGAGCACGGAATTCAGCGAGCTCTTTTGTCAACTCAGAATTGAGCCGTTCAAGCTCCACTTGCGCACTGGCATGCATTGATTTAGTGTTCGCTTCCAGCTTGACTCTGGCTTCTTCAAACTGGACAACATACTTTTCTGTAATGCGAGCAAAAGCCTTCTCTTGTGACTCAACCGAGTCCACAAAAGCACGCTGGTGTGCAGAGATTTTGCCTGCCAGAGCTGCAGTAATATTCTCTGTCTGCATCTTCATCATGCGATCAACTTCACTGCGTGAGTAGGTTGCATACTTGGGACCGGCTTCCTGGCTGGGGCGCTGTTCTGCCGGGACCGCCTTAACAGTGGGAGAATTGACTTCTACATCAACAATCGGGATAGTCGCTACCTGACCTTCAGGTAGCGCAAACACTTGATATGGCTGTGCCGGGAAGCTCTCGATATATCTTTCTTCAGCCAGCAGCCCAGCAGTTCTATCTTTCAAATTAATGCGGATATAGAAATTGCTTATCTTATCGACATCTAGTCGCATCTGTCCTGCTACAGCTTGAAACACCTTTTCAGGCAGGAACCGAGCATCATAACTGCTCTTAATCCACGGTCTTAAAGAGTCGGATCCACGCGAGCCAGCATCACTGGCCGACCAGCGGTCGCGTGCATAGCGGAGATTAAGCTCAGTAGGCTTTGTATTACGATCTATTTCAAAGTAGATATGACCTTCGCTCTTGACTAGATCTACATAAGCCGTACGAATATTGGGATGATCGAAGCGAGCAGTAAATCCTAAAGTTTCAGAGAGAACTTTAATCTGTTCAGCTCCCAGCCGGTACATTCGGCCCTGGTATTTGCGGGCAGGCTCGAGATAAACAAGATCAAAAAGGCCAAATTCGGACACCCAGACCTCCGGCGCAATTGAGTCAGTTTTATCTGGCGCTGGTTGAACTGACTGATTGGCAGCTTGTTGTACCTGCTCCATCTGAGTGGGCGGTGTCTGATCTTCTTGAAACGACACGACAGCTTCTTCGAAGCGCTCTGTACTGACTGCTGGAGCGATTTGAGCATCAGCAGGAGCCTCTGGAACTGCCTGATTGTCTGGGATCAAAGAGTGGATCTCCGCTTCTAACTGCGCCTGTTCAGGCTGCTGATTCTCATCTTGCGGTTGCAGGTCTGAAATCATATCTATTCGCTCCGTCTCCATAGTCCCTCAGTCGGTTTCAAAATACTCTCTAATATCAACGCTGTTTAAGACTCGCACTCAGCGGCTTGCAACTGCCTCGCGTCAGTCACTTGGCTTTTGACTCCACTTAAGACAGCAGGCACAGCTTGCTACGCCAAACAGCCTTAAAGTATCGCACGTCAGCAGGACAAGAAGTGCTAATTTGTTGCCGGTTGACTCATTCAACCGTCTTAAGCTAACTTAGCTATGTGTGTCCTACCCGGACTCTGCACCTCTGAGCGCCTCGAGATAAACTGAGGCGGCCGGAGAGCGATGCCCACCGTCAATTTCTATAAGCTTAGCCGGCTGACCAAGCTTTTCCAGAGCAGTAGTTACATCTTTCTGTAGCTGGGGCGGAACAATCTCATCGCCTCGTGCCGATACCACAACAACGTGAAGCCCGCGTGGAAGCTTATCCAGGTTGTAAAGGAAGCTTCTGCTCTTGTACTCTCCAGACACCTGCTCAGGTGTCCCGCCAAGAGCTGCAATTAAAGCTGGCTGGATTGTAGGGTGGTGAGATGTACGGTACAGTTCGGTGAGGTCACCTGCTGATTCGACACTTACCACTCCGGTAATTTTATCCTTGATATCTGCTGGTGCCTGTTCGCAGTAAGTCAGAGCCGTGCACCCTCCCATAGAGGTTCCCATCACTATAATTCGCTTGATCGGAAACTGGGCTGCCGCTTCACGAATATTCTGGCTGATGTCTGACATGGACAGATTGCTGCCCCAAGATGATTCTCCACGATAACTGAGACTGAGGAAGATAATGTGGCTGTCGCGTGTAGTAATTGCATCAGCAAGCGGTTCGCCAGGCGGCATTTGAAATGGCTCCATATAACTGGATCCCATGCCGTGCAGATAGACTACGAGTGTAAGATCTGTATAGGGAGCTGTGCAGGTTGGCGGAATAAGGGCAAAGTTATCCGGACGGCCGTCAGCTTGACTGACAAATGAACGTCGGTAAAGGTCGGATGTTGATCCTCCTGGCATAAGAGCTGTCGCTCTCAATATATTGAGGGTCCCTTCCAGTGTGTGGTGCTGCCGCTTGACTGCTCTGTACTTGTTATTTACATTAAGAAAGCCGATAAAAAAGACCAGACCGGCCACATTGAGCAGGAGCGAAATTGCCAGCAGGCTGCTCAGGACTAGATTTTTTGTTGACACAAACACCTCATCGCCGGGCTTACCCTGGCGCAGTATATTATAAACGTTCGTCGCTACCCATCAGCTCCAGTGCCTTTAATATATGATGGCTGCACAGTGGTGAGATAACAAGTAGGCGATTAGCAAGAGCGCAAGCTCGCAGCAGGAGAAGGTTGATATGTGGCGTCGTTTCGACCGGGTTTTAGTTGTTGCTTTCCTTGCAACCGCTGTTGTACCTGCCGCTCACGCCGCAAGCACACTTGAAGAGGCTAAAGCTCATAATCGTGAGGGTATTGCACTGCAAGGGCAGGGCAGATTGGCTCAAGCCTGCGACGAGTACAGGAAAGCGGTTCGTCTGCAGCCAGAAGGTGGTGGTTATCACAACAATCTTGCTTGCGTACTCAAAGAGCTGGACCAGCTGACTGAGGCAGAAAAGGAATCTCGTACTGCCATCAGGATCAAGCCAGCCAGAGCAGACTATCATTTCAACCTCGGCATTATCCTGCAGCGCCAGAACCATCCCGACGAAGCCGAAGCCGAATATCGCAAGGCAATTAGCTTAGAGACATTTGATCCTGAGTTTCATTACCGGCTAGCCGAGCTGCTTGCGCGTCAAGCAAAGCCAGAAGACTCAGAGCAGGAAGCCAAGATTGCTATTACGCTCAAGCCGGGTGACTCAAGATATCACAAGCTTCTTGGCGATATCTATTTACAGCAAGGCAAGCACGAGGATTCTCTTCTTGAATACCGAAAGGTACTGGAATGTTCACCAAATAGTTTAGATGCCGGTGATATTCAGAATAAGATAAACTATCTTAAGCAAAAATTGCAGGTGCACTGAGTAGAACAAGTGACGACTGGAGAAGCGCACAAATTATTGACATGGCAACGGCGATTGACTGTTGCCGCTCTTGTGTTTGTATTGCTGTTCCTTATTTTTCAAATCGGCGCCTTTTTTGCCGATCTCCTGCGCATTCTCGGTGCGTCAGTGTTGCTGTCATACCTGTTCATCAATGTTGTTGATTTCCTTGAAAGATATCTCCGCAACCGTGCAGCGGCCATTCTTGTTGTTTATGCTGTTCTGGTAGCTGTCATTGCGGTCGGTGCCATTATTGTAGTACCGGCTATGGTGTATCAGGTCAGCCAGCTGGTGGAAACCGTATGGAACAAGTTGCCTGAGTTGCTCCGCTGGTTGAGCCAGATTTGCACGCCTTTGGAGACACGACTTCATGCTGCGCAGATAGAGCTCCGGGCTATAGACATTCTCAACGGTATTTTCGGCAACCTGCCCAAGCCGGATCCAGGAGCGGTGTTTACCCGTATTACTGATGTGGCTATGTCGACTATGACCTGGCTCCTGTATGTTATCTCTATTTTTGTGGTCTCTTTCTATTTCTTGTTGGAAGGGCATCAGATATCGGATGCAATTATTAAGCTGTTTCCTAGACGGCTTCGCAATGCTCTGACCCTTATGGCTGCAGACATGGACAAGAATATGCAGGCTTTCTTTCGCGGACAGATTGTGCTCGGTCTTCTCGCCGGAATTGTTATGCTTGCTGTTTACTTGCTTTTAGGCGTTCCTTATGCACTGGTGTTAAGCGTTTTCCTTTTCATCTGGGAGATTGTTCCAGTAATTGGACCGCCAATCGGTTTTTATCCTGCCATTATTCCGGTTGCCATCCATGGTGCAGCTCACTGTCCGGGCAACCGTTTTGTTCAAATTCTTATACTGATCATTGTTTTTAACTTGCTTCAATGGATCAAAGACAATGTGATAGCACCAAGGTACATCGGCAATGTAATTGGGGTGCACCCGATAGTTATCTTTATTGCCATCTTAATTGGCGCCAGGTTGGATGGTATGAGCGGCATTATTTTTGCTCTTCCGGCTGCCTGCTTGATAAATGTCGTGCTTGGACATCTGCCTCTTAAAGTTTCAGAAGAGAGCGGTCCTGTGCGCCCGGAACTGTTGGAGGACATTGCCGAGAAGTCTGTCGGGTCAGTAGTTAGCGAAAGCGCCTCAGCAGATGAAGAGCAAGCAGACGGGCAACCGTAGAGCTGGCTTAAAAGCAGCAGTTACAGTCTGACCTATAAAAGATCTGCCTTCTCTGTGCGGCCGAGAAACAGTGCGGTTTTACTGACACGGTCAGCGTGCCACCAGTCATGACCTGTCGTCTCTTGACCAAGCTTGCTGCAGACTTATTCTTCTGTTGCCGCAATATCTGTGAGTGCCTGTTTTCACGTCTGGACTGAAAGCTCAGCCTCGTTCATATCTCACTCACTGTGCAGGTTCGGCTAGACGGTCTGAATTAGGATGGAGATCATTTGCAGAATTCTGTTCGATCAACTGGATAAGCTTCTTCCTTTGCTCAGCCGTGAGAACGTGGCGCATCTGCAGTGTCAACGTTATTCGTGCCAGAGACATCTCGCTGTTAATCCGGTTAATCTCGTCTTGCTTCTTGAGGACCATCTGCGGATCAGGATCTGCTTGACGTGATAGGCTGCGCATCTCCTGTAGCAGCTTGACAAGAGATCGCGCCTTGGGTGTTACAGCTGCTTCAAACTCCCGGGTCAGTTCAATAAGCTTGGCTTCCTGCGTTGTGTCAGCTCCAGCAGCGCGATAGATTGCCAGGCGGCTCTGACTAATTGTGCTTGGTGGAGCATGTTCGGCAAAAGCAAACAGAGGCAGGTTCAGCAAGATTGTTGATAAAACCAGAACAAATCTTTTCGCCACCATACTGCCCCCTGCCTAAAACGCCGTCTGTGCTCTGCTAGCTGCCGACGAACATGATAACTATATCCTACCTAACCTTTTGAAATTTTCTCATCGCATCGACACCGCTGGAATAACCATGCCAGACAACAGTAAAAGTGAGAAGCAAAGTTTTTCTTGACGTACCATACATGCGCATGGATCAGACGCTACCTGCAAAGAGCTCAAATGGACAACTTGATAGCTGGTTTGTTGCTGACAACGCCAGTAAAGCCAGCGATTGCTAGCCCGATTGACGAAAGCTTTGCCACAAGGTCATAATCAAATGTGCTCTCAGGAATAACTCAGCTTCTCATCAAGTCAGGCAATGGCAAAGATACTACTACTCGAAGATGATGAACAACTTGCGGACACAGTCCGTACCGCACTTCTCTTCGACCATCATGTAGTTGAGATTGTTCATGACGGTGAAACTGCCTTGATGATGTTGCATACAACGCAATACGACCTGCTTATTTGTGACTGGGGACTACCCGGTGATTTAAGCGGACTGGATGTCGTAAAGCAATATCGCAGCAGCGGTGGTAAGTCACCTGTAATTATGCTTACAGGAAGAACAGAAGTAGTGGATCGAGCAACCGGTCTGGATTCCGGAGCAGACGACTATATGCCAAAGCCGTTTCACATCCGCGAACTTTCAGCGCGAGTGCGTGCATTACTCAGGCGCCCTCCTTCATATGCAGGCTCGACCCTTGCCGCCGGGACTGTCACTCTGGATCCATCTAAACACAGGGTGCTCAAGGATGGACAGCCGATTAATTTGCTACCTAAGGAGTTTGCTTTGCTTGAGTTCATGATGCGGCATCCCAATCAGGTGTTTACACCTGAGTCGCTTCTAGCCCATGTCTGGCCTTCTGACACTGATGCCACAGTGGCAGCTCTGCGCACCACCATGAAAAGGTTGCGTACCAAGATTGATCCTGAAGGTGTAATCTTGCGTACAGAACATGGTGTTGGCTACATGCTGGAAGGATCATAGTTAATATGAAGATAAAGCTCAGCTTAAGCCAGAAGGGACTCCTCCTTGTAGGCGTGGTTTTGCTGGTAGAGCTCTTATTTGTCGGTTCACTTGGGTTTCTACTTCGCCAGGCTGAAGAAGAGGCACGCAAAGAAGCGCAGGCCAAACAGATCGTTGCTAACACTACCCGCCTGGCATCGCTTGTCTATGAAGCCGGTCAGTGCCTTAAGGACTACGCCTTAAATAAGGATCCGAGTCTTCTCTTCCACTTTGATTCGATGGTTGCTGAGATTCCCAATATATTTGACTGGTTGAGACAGAATATCGGGAAAGATGAAGTTGATCTGCTCAATCGCATCGAAACGAACCTGAAGGCACCACGCCTGATTCTTGTTCTGGTACGAAGCAAAATAGAGAATACTCCGTTAATTGAAATGGCCCCGATTCTACGTGCGGCTAACACCAAGCTAGATCCGATGCTGAAAAGTGAGCTTTTGCCTGACTTTCTGGAGCTGAGGCGCAGAGAGGAAGCAATAGAAAATGAAAGCCCCGAAACCCAGCGTCGCGTACGTTCTCAGACAGAACAGCTACTTTATGTAGGCGTCGGCATCAATGTGATGTTTTCCATTGTGCTCATCCTCTTCTTTATGCGTGGTATTACAGCAAGGCTGGCAGTGCTTGTTGATAATACACGTCGCCTTGCTGGCTCTCGTCCGCTTAACCCGCAACTGGTAGGTACAGATGAAATTGCCGGACTGGATCACACTTTTCACGACATGGCTGCAGCTCTTCAGGAAGCTGCTCGCAATGAACGGGCAGTCATTGAAAGTATGCCGGTGGGAGTGCTGGTAATTAAACATAATGGCATTGTTGATTCAGTCAACCCAAGAACTGTGGAGATGCTTGGGTTTAATGCAGGCGAGCTTGTTGGTGCGCACATTATGAATGTGCTGCCGCTTCCTTCTGAGGGCACTCCTGAAAAATATATGAGCACCATCTATCCAAGATATGTGGGTAGAGTAGGTGAATTTAGAGCCAAGAAGAGTGATGGTAGCGAACTGGCGGTTGAATTTTCACTCAAAGAGTTTAGCCTTTCCTATGGGACCCGCTTGCTGGCAATCATCCTTGATGTTACAGAGCGGTACGAAATACAGAAAATGAGACAAGCATTCGTTGCCATGGTCAGCCATGAGCTGAGAACCCCGCTTACCGGTGTGCATGCTTTCCTCTCTTTGCTATCCATGGGAGGAATTAAGGAAGACAAGCTAGAGACTAAAGCAAAAGCAGCAGAGAATAGCGTCAGGCGCCTTATCTCTCTGGTGAATGAACTACTCGATTTAGAGAAGTTGGAGTCTGGTACATTATCTCTTAGTCTCAGAGAGGTGCCGGTAGCCACACTTCTCGAGCTATCCGACCAGGCTGTAGCTGGAATAGCCGAAAAGAAAGATATTTATATCGATCTTCCTTTCAGCGATACCACACTGGTGGTTGACAGCGATCGAATTGTGCAGGTGCTGGTTAATCTCCTCTCTAATGCCATTAAATTTTCACCCGAAGGCGCTGCTATTCGAGTGACAGTCAATGAAGAAGAAGAGTTTATCGAGTTTCGTGTCAAAGACAAAGGACGTGGCGTACCTGCACATTACAAAGACGCTATCTTCGAGCGCTTCCAGCAGGTTGAAGCAACTGACTCAACTAAGAAAGGCGGTACCGGTCTCGGATTGCCTATCTGTAAAGCAATTGTCGAGCAACATGGTGGCAGCATCGGCGTAGATAGCGAAGAGGGCAAAGGCAGCGAATTTTGGTTCCAGGTCCCACGCGGACTAGCTCCTACTGTCGGTCAAGCCAAGGCTGGCAGCTAACATTCCTCTCCAGAGCAAACATCTATTTACAAGAATGACTGCTCAATAATATTCAAAGGAGTAACACAGTCAATGAAATGCAATCTTTGCACACTCTCGTTTACACTTTGGCTGCTGGCAATACCGCTGGCTGCTCAGTGGCTGTCTGCCGCTTGGGCCTATGGACCAGATAAGCAGGTGGCTTGGCAGCTTCCCGGACAACTTCTGGCACAAGCTTCCCGCGCCAGAACTCAGCTCCAGAGCAACAGCAGAGGAGATCAGTTTGCCACCCTTCCTGCTGTGCAGTCGGTACAACCGACTGAAGTTGCTCCTGGTGCACAACTCACCATATCAGGTGTTAATTTCAGTTCCAGCCCAAGAGATAATCTGGTCTATATAGGTGAGAAGGGGGCGCAGATACAGTCCGCATCGTCATCAACTCTTGTAATTACAGTGCCACCAGATGTAAGACCAGGCAAGCAGGAGCTCATAGTTGCAACCCGCGGCTTCAGAGCCAATCAGTTTGAAATCACAATTGTAGGTCCACCTCCTGAGTTGGATAGTGTGAGCTTATCCTCTGCAGCCCCTGGTGCCACGCTCACTATCAGTGGAAAGAACTTTTCCACCAATCCCAGAGAAAATAGAGTAAATATTGGAGGCTTGTCCGCTGAAGTGACATCGGCAAGTTCAGGCAGCCTTACGGTCGTTGTTCCGGTCCTCGCATCACCACAATATGGCGTTTCAGTTAATGTTGAGGTAGCTAAGCAGAAAGCTAAGAAGAGCCTCTCAATCGACATTCAGAACCGCCAGTACTAAGCAGCTAACAAGCGGCTTCTGTGTACAGTGCACAGAAGCCGCTTGTGCACTGGCAGATCAGGCTGCTGACGGGGTGCGATCCAACTCGAGAGCTATGAGATCTGCTTCTTCTAAAAGCGGGTGCCCAGCCGGCAGGAATCGATACAACCGTGCCATAAGATTACGAGCTTGCCCATCATGATCGAGAGCTGCATGAATAAGGGACAGATCATAAATGAGTGGAGCGAGAGAGAGGCTGTTTTGTCCTACAGCTCTCTCTTGAATCATCAAAGCACGGCGCGCAAATTCCAACGCAGTTTCATAGTCGCCTGTTTCTATATAAAGATTGGCAAGCGTTCTCAATTCTTCAGCGCGGTTCATGGCTGACCTCCTTAATAAGCAGGACACACAGCCGCATACAACGGCCGGCTTTCCCAGAGTTGCATATCTTCTTGCTTGCCACAGCTACTGGCATAACTTAGCCAACAACAGCCCGGTGGCGGCATGAAGAGTTTTATTGAATTCGAAGTAATACGATCCTAAGGTACTTCTAAGCTTTTGCCAAGCCACCTTTTTTATACCTGATTGATTGCTAACGCATATACCGTGGTAATCGCTGCTCTGCCTGTGTGCATCTTTAGGATTGCTTTTGTGAGCCGCGAGGATGTCATCCGTAAGATTTCAGCTTAAATATGGACTTTACTCTCCCGCCAGTCTTTGCGGATGCGGAGCTTCCAACAGACAAAAGCCTTTAACTCGTCTATGGTCAAACGGTTGGCAAGTGTGCTCCAGATCACCTTTCTCGGCTTGTCTCGGAAGCCCCGGTCCAACCCAAAATACTCCATCAGCTCGATAGCTTCTTCACGCCAGAGAAGCTGAGCTAAAGCAAGAGCATCAAGGGCGCGATTCTGTATTGCTGGCCAGATCTCATTAGCATATGGCTTACCGTCCTTCTCCCCGACCACTATAAGCCCCCAGCAAGCCGGTACTATTTTGACAGCCTGGGCAACATGCTTGCCATCACACACTAAAGTCATCTTGTCAAAGACACGCTGATAGCCAGCCTGCTGGGCCGGAAGGCGCAACAGATTGTCCGCGCTGCTTTTAATCTCATAGCCGTGAAGGTGGTCATTAATTACTGCAACATCAACCCTGACCGCTCCACGCAGAAGGACAAGCTCATCCACAATACGTGAACCCGGTATAAGGGTCTTAACCCGCTTGAGCTCGGTTGTATAAAGAAGTCTTCTGACTTCGCGCTCGGCATTTGGCATGGTGGCTTACCTGGTGGCATCCTTATTGTACATGAGCAACTTCCAGGAAAGATGCATGGCGGAGACGGTTGCGCTGAAAGGTCAACAGTCTGTCACTCAATATAACAGCTGTTCTCAATAGGCAGCCAGGTCAAGCGCTTTGCTGGCACGGAGAGCTTACAATATGATTCATTCGTGAACTCATAAAGGAGGGAGAAGATGTCCAAGCTGAGGTGGGGCGTCCTGGGATGTTCGTCATTTGCACGCCGCAGGGGTATACCAGCGTTGCTTACGACTCCGTCAGCTAAGCTGGTGGCAGTGGCAAGCCGAAGCAAAGAGAAAGCTGAGAAATTTCGCAGTGAGTTTGGACTGGCACGTTGTTATGGAAGCTATGAAGAACTTCTCGATGATCCTGACATCGACGCAATTCATATAACTACTGTCAATGGACTTCATGCCGAGTGGATGCTCAAAAGTATTGAGAAAGGCAAGCATGTGCTTTGTGAGAAGCCATTTACAACCAGCGTGGAGCAGGCGGAGAAAGTGGCTGCAGCTGCTGAAGGTAGCAAGACAAAGATTATGGAAGGACTTGTCTGGCGTTTTCATCCACAACACAAGCAGGCTCTAAAAGCTATCGAGCAAGGGGAGATCGGCGATGTTCGCCTGGTACGAGCAGCATTTACCTTCCAGCTGCAAGATCCTGCCGTTGCTGCTATTCGCTTACATCCTGAACTGGGTGGTGGCGCAATGCTCGATATCGGGTGTTATCCGGTGAGCAGCTCGCGCTTTTATTTTGGCTCAGAACCATCTCTGGTCAATGTGCGTGGATATGTGCATGCGGAGTATGGTGTCGATGTACATATGGCAGGAAGTATGGAGTTCCCTGGTGGGGTGTCTTTAATTGACTGCGGGTTTGATGCCCCGTTTCGCACCGATCTAGAGATTGTCGGGAGCACAGGCCGCATCTACTTTCCCAAAGCCTGGCAACCTCCGCAAGAGGCGACGTTGTATCTCAATGATGAACCAATTGTCCTTCCAGCCACCAATCAGTATGTGCTTATGTTTGAACACTTTTCCACCGCAATTCTCCAGGGCAGCAGTTTGGACTGGGAGGTAACTGACGCAGTGCTACAGATGAAAGCAATTGAGGCAATTATTCACTCTATACACAGCAGGCAGCCTGAGACTGTACAGAAACGTCAGTCCTGAGTCGTCGGACTGATTGATCTTGTTCTTACTTCCAGTTTTCTCTATTCATCTGTAAATCCATGGCTGGATAGCAGTTGAGCGACATCCAGCAGCATCTGTCTTGCGGATTGGTCGCAAAAGCACAATCGGTGCACATTCTTAAATTTGCAATGTTGGGGTTCAGGGAGCAACCGAACAGGAACTGTAGATAAGGTGCGTCACAACCGGCTCTGCAATGTCTCGAAAAGGCTTTCTGGTGCCGGCAGATTGCTTGCACAAACGATCGTTTGTGCAATAGCGCAGACGTGCTCGGCAATCCAGGTATTTCTGTTGCACACAGGTATTGCATTATTCCGGTGATTGGCAATAGGGTTGTCTCATAAGAGATCGTGTCAAGTCAGGCATCGCGGCCGCCAAAGCCCGCAGACAGAAGATAGGACGGCAGCCTGGACAGGGGATCAAGTCAGATCGTCTGGCTCCCAAAGTCCTCAGAATGATCGAAGACGGCAATTCCTACCGGTCCATCACTGGACAGTTAGGCATTAGCAAAAGCACAGTCACGGACATTGCAAAGCGGCATCAGGTGTTGACATGTAGGTGAGAAGCCCTATAAGATAGGTGGTTCTTCCTTATTGAAAAGAGTAAACATTGAAGTGACCGATTAGGCTATATTTACCCACAAGTCCAGCATATAGTCTCGGACCTTCGGAGGTTTTCAAATGGCTAGTACATCACCATACCGCGGCAGCGCCGTGCTCTCCCTCTCCGTCCTTTTTTGCTACATGGTTACTCTGCCTGCTGGTGCAGCAATAATGGCTGATGCAACTAGTGGTGGGGCAGCCTCTGGTAATGACCATGGCTACGCGTACAACACAGCCGGAGGAATCGGCGCCGATGCATCAGGAAATTACAGCACCGCATTTGGCAGCCTGACCCAGGCTTTAGGATTGGCCAGCTCCGCTTACGGTGGCGCCAATGCATCAGGGGATTTCAGCTCCGCTTATGGTAACCTCTGCAACGCACCAGGAGAAGCAAGCTCCACTTTTGGTAACCAGAGCACTGCAGCAGGAGATAACAGCTCGGCTTTTGGTAACCATAGCTACGCATCAGGAAATTACAGCTCGGCTTATGGTGCAAACAGCGGAGCCAGGGAAGTAAACAGCATCGCTTTTGGTGCAGGAAGCCAAGCCACTGGAGTAAACAGCATCGCGCTCGGATCCGCTGCTCAGGCAAGCCAAGCCAACAGCGTGGCCATCGGACCCTCTGCTCAGGCAAACGCTGCCAACAGCGTGGCCCTCGGAGCAAATTCAGTGGCTAATTATGATAATACAGTCTCGGTGGGAACTCTAGGTGCTGAGCGCCGCATCACTAACGTTGCCGACGGTATCAACCTCACCGATGCCGTTAATGTCAGCCAGTTGGCCAGTGCTGGTGGAGCTCAAAATCATGCCACAGGAGCAAATGCTCTGTCGCTTGGTATGAATGGCTGGAACAGCGTTGCCTCAGGAGCATACAGTACTTCAGGCGGGTGGAATAGCCAGGCGACCTCTGATCAAGCGACTGCATACGGGGCCAACAGCCTGGCTTCAGGGTTTCGTTCCACAGCCATTGGTTTTGGGGCTCAGGCGACCGGACTCAACAGTACTGCAGTGGGTACGGGGAACAGTGTAAGTGGCTCAAACAGTACTGCAGTGGGTGTGGGCAATGTTGTTACCGGCAATAACAGTGGGGCATTTGGAGATCCAAATATTGTTAACTCAAACAATTCTTATGCGTTTGGGAACAATAACAACATAAATTCGAGCTCGGATAATTCATTTGTTATGGGTAATAACTCAACAGTGGGTAATAATTCCCCAGGTGCTTTAGTGTTTGGCTCCAACAGTAGCGTAGCATCAGGTGTGAGCAACGGAATTGTTGTTGGTAATGGGGCAAGCGTTAGCGCAAACAGTGGTATAGCTGTAGGTGCTGGTGCTACAACATCAGGTATTAATGCAGCGTCCTTTGGAGAGGGTGCAAGCGCTGCCGGATTTGGTGGTTTGGCTGCTGGTGCGTTAAGCAGTGCTGCTGGGCCCAATAGTGTTGCATTGGGAGAATGCGCAGCAGCGTATGCACCAAACAGTGTGGCTCTCGGCTCCGGATCTGTGGCAATGAGGGCAAACTCAGTTTCTGTTGGTGGACCATTTATCAATCGCCAAATTACCAATGTGGCCAATGGCACTGCTCCAACTGATGCTGTTAACTATTCTCAGTTGCGGCAGGTATCTTATGGCGCTTACAGAGGCATAGGTGCCGTTTCGGCAATGGCATTAAGCATGCGTACTCCCTCACCAGGTAAGACAACCATTAGCTTGGGTACGGGCGAGTACCACGGTTCTGTAGGCATGGCCTGCACAATGGCTCACCGCTCACAAAATGGGCGTTGGCAAGCTGTTGCTTCTGTGGCACCAGCAATATCAGGCAACACTGGAGCCGACATTGTAGCAGGCGGTGCTGTAAGTTGTGAGTTTTAGTTGGTGCTCTAAGAGTTGCTGGCAAACTGCTTATATACGGCGAGTTCCCTGTAAAATCCAAAGATGGAGAGGCTGCTGCTTGCGGCGTAGAATACTTATATAGCTCTATTAGCAGAGCCTCCTGTATTGAGTATCCTTGTCAAGGTATATAAAAAATGCAGTTACATCAGAAACGACTGGAAATCACAGTTGTCCTTGACACATTAATCTGGTACTGCTGAAATAAATGAGCGCTTTTGGAGGTTTCTGTCCCATGATGTTTGTCATAGAAGTCTACTTGAGAAGGTATGCTCTTCTGTTGACGGCAGTGCTTGTATTTTCCTACACCACGATAGCTTTCGCCTCTCCTGCGGTTCAGCGACAGATTACACTGCCGTCCGGACAACACATTAAGTTGTTGTCAATTAGCCCAGTCATGATTGACGGCGGTAAGACCAAGACAATCTTGATGAAGTATTTGTCAGACAAGAAACCTGATGACAAGGAAGGGATCGCGAAAGAAGCTGATGATGTCTGGGATTTGTTTATACTTGATGCGGAGCACAATGGTTTGCGCACTGCTGTTCTCACTGGTGTGCTCAGCGAGTTGGCTGCTCGGGAAGAGTCTGGAACGCAGAGCAGCCCCGGTCAATCGATTACTTTTTTCATGGAGAAAAATGCGCAAGGTTTGTGGTTCTGCCGCAACGACGAGCTGGTTGGTATTGGCACCCCGGCAAAGGTTGCCTACAGAGAGGGATTGCAAATGTTTGTTCAGGGGCGCTTAAAGGAGGCGCTGGCTTACTACAACAAGTCTATTGCTTTAGAACCGAACTATGCACAGGGGTATGTCGATAGAGGCGGCCTTTATCTTTCCCTCAATGAGCTAGATAAGAGTCTGGCTGATTCAAACAAAGCCCTGTACCTCATGACAGACAATGCCGGTGCCTTCTGCAATCGCGGTATTGTCTGTCTCAAAAGAAGCGATTACAAAAAGGCTATAGACGACTTAACAAATGCAATTCGCTGTAATCCAAACTTGGGACTAGCTTATGCCGACCGTGGTGCTGCATTCATAAAGATTGGGGAGTACCTGAGAGCGGTAGCCGATTTGAGCAAGGCTATTATCATGCAGCCAAAGTCCGGACAAGCGTATTACAACCGTGCCATTGCCCTGGAAAAGCTAGCTGCCAGCGATCGGCAGAGCGCCAGCAAGCTTGGTTATCAAGACATCCAGCCTGCGGTAAGACCATGACTGGCAAGTCAGGCACAGCCAGGCTGAAAGCACACAAACATGTCCTACGACAGCCCTTAGAATCGAAACAACTTTCGCCACCAAGACCCTTTAGCTGCCTCTATCTGGGATTGTAAGCCCAAACCGGCGGAATTTGTCAAACTTGCTAAACGGGTTGATCCAACAGTCATCTCACCAGTCGCCATTTACGAATGACAAACACACAGCGAGTGGTGTTCGGTGTTTGAAACCTCATGAACGTTGAGGGCTAAGTTTTCCATGTCGCAAAACAGGTGTTTTGCGACATGCTGCCAACGGCAAGCAAATCTGCCCTTGCAAAGGCTCTAATAATATACGGAAAACCATATCGCCACGCGCTAATGTAGGGAAACCTCATTTTAATGGTTATTCGTTTATGTTGATTGGCTAAATGCGCGTTTCGTCTGACTCGGATCTACAGAGCACAAACCTGCTCAATCCGGTATTTCCCTGAGCAAAAGCTCACGGTAGAGCCATTAAGCGCCAAGAACGCCTCACGCTGGCACCCTTGTACGCCATCGCCAAGGCGCTGCTGCCAAGCCTTGACCTCTCGCAACTCAACATCGCCTACTACGCCAGCCTAGCGAACTTCTACACCATCTACGATTTGCGGCGATTCAGTCCCGGCCAGTCCAACCTCTATTTGTTGTGTTACACCTGGCAGCGATACCGGCAACTCACGGACAATGTGGTGGAAGCCTTTGGCTACCACATGTGGCAGCTCGAAGACGGTACCAAGGCAGTTGCCAACCAGCAGGCCGCCAAAATACACAACGAACGGCAGCAAGCCACGCCACAGGTGGGCGAGCTGCTCTTGCTGTATGTGGATGACTCGCTCACCGATGTGACTGGAACCGCCGCAACTTTGCGACTGGGTCCAAGGATGATACTATATCCGGTGGCGTCAGAGATTGGTTCCCTGTCTGCCATGACCTCTGCTGCCAGCGGAGTTGGATAATGTACTGGAAGCCAAATGAGCGCTGCGCAACCATTGCTGTTCTACTTGAGGAAAGGCTAAGTCGACAAACTGGCTAAGCTCCACTCCGGCAGTAGGACTAAATCGTTCGTGCCTGATCCTGCAACTCTGGATTGTGTGCAATCCCCAAAAACGCAAGACAGACCCGACGCGGCAACGACCAATCAGATACTTAACGTCACCAGCCCGCTGCCTCTGAAATTCAGGTTAGAGGCAAATTCAAGCTTGTAAACACCTTCTAAATTGTCTCTTGCAGCCATTGCTTTCCCCGTGGCGCCATACCCGGATGTCTGGTGCCTCTAGTAACAGGGAAACAGTATATGCGCAAGGCGCTATGTTTTCCTGCAACTTCACTAATCTGAAGCACCGGTTCTGCCGGCCCAATTAGCCGGTTGCTGCCGTAAAATAGGCTCTATGATTAAGCGTGTCTGTATATTTTGCGGGTCCAGCTGCGGCACCAAGCCTGCTTATGCCGGAGCAGCGGCAACAGTTGGGCAGCTTCTTGTCTGCCGAGGAGTAAGCATCGTCTATGGAGGCGGTTCGGTAGGCTTGATGGGGGTATTGGCTGATGCTGTGCTCGCAGCCGGTGGTGATATTACCGGTGTAATTCCACAGTCACTCTTCGACAAAGAGCTCGGTCACTCAGGAGACTGTAAAATATTTTGTGTCAAAGGTTAGAGCCAAAATAACTAGAAGGGAGCTCGACCATGACAGCAATGAAATTGAACGATATGCTGGACGAAGTAATCAAGCGGCATGTAGCTGAGGGAAGGGACACGCGAGAA
>CAILLX010000118.1 GCA_903835185.1 uncultured bacterium
CCAGACGATGATTTACTCATGGTGACCTCCTTGTCACAGATTTGTACCTTTGCAAGATCAAACCTACCCAGGCTTAATCCGCTTGGTCAGGGGGTCACCAACTAAATCAACGACAAAAGGGACAAGCTCCCCAGGAGAAACCGGTGTCCATAATGATGATAGCAACTGTTTGCTGTGACATCTTCTTTCCTCCTTACCACCAGGTTGTGCTGCCCGAATATCAAACTCGGGCAGCACAACTTCGGTTAGTCATCATCACCAGCTGAACCACTATCGCTGGAGCCACCACCGCTGGGAGCACTACCAGCAGCGATATCAGGGCCGTCTGGTTCGGGGGGGAAGAGCCCATCGATATTAGCACCGGATGTGCTGCTGTTTGAGCTCGATGCAGGCACCGGCGGCTCCTCAGCAGCTCCGTTGTCGTTGCTTTGAGCTGGCTGCGGATTCTGCCGACACTGGCACTTGGCACGTCTGTAGGCTCGTATCTCTTCAGCTTCCGGACGAGGTGGATACTTATTGAGAAGGCGACTCTGAAGCTGCGCTGCCAACTGTCCAGCCGCCTCCATATGCCGCTTGAACCCGTAGTAGTCAGTATGCCAGCTGTTGTGATTGACATTGAAGCGAGGCAGCGAGTGTACGCGAATGACCAGGTCAGTTTGGAAGTCACCTGACTCAACATAACACCGGGTGACGCACTTCACCTCAATATACGTCCGGGAGTCTGGCAGCCGCTCCAGCTCTTTCTTGAAGATCCAGAAACCTGGGCGTTTACCCACTGTGTAGAAATCACGCCACAGTCTGGTCTTCCCAGTAGCTCTTGGATACCAGCCAGGTGGCAACTTCAGTCTCTTGCAATGGCGGCCCCAGGGATCATCAGGCAGAATCGAATTGCTGATTGTATCCTCTCTGGGAAGAGAAAGCTGGTAAGTAAGCAAGTCACAGCTGTCCAGCAGCTCACTGACAATATACTTGACCTCACAGCACGCATGCGAGATCACATGCACTTCTACGCTGTCAGCTTTCGTGACGACTCCACTGTCGCCGACAGGCATACTGCCGTCCGACTCGCTGTAATGGCAGCAGGAAGCGCTGTGTGGGTCTACGAATTGCCCATAATAACCACCGTCTCCGTAACCATGTCCCAGATCATCGCCATAGCCCAGTTGTTGATCCATGTAATGACCGAAACCGGACCCGTGCCCGCCGTAATGACCGTCAAATCCGCCGTGATGACCGCCGCCATCAAATCCGTCGTGATGACCATCACCATGTCCATGGCTCATATATTTCGCCTTCCTTTCTTCTTCTGCCGTCAGGAATGACAGCAGGTACAATCAGAGTGCTGTATGAGGAAAACTGTGTGGAAAACGAGAGTCTCAACCTGTTGCAGCCGCCAGACGAGAAACAGCTTCTCTCCTGGTTGGCAGAGCTGTACGGCAAACAGGTAGCCATTGCCGACCGCCAGCTGCTCAGGCACAGAGATCTTTCTCTTGTAGAGCGCCTCTGGATTACAGATGGGTTGCCAGAGACGCTAATTTATAAGGTTGTTTTGCCACCCTGGGATGTCGAACAAGACTTGCACGAGAGAGTGCTTATACCCTCAATCTGCAACTCAGCGCAATTGTACATGACAGCCAATCTGGGAGCAGTTGCAGTCATGTTTTTTGAAGATCTGGGCTCCTGCTCTCTCAAAGCCGGGTGCACAACCGAGACAGCCTTACATCTGGGCAGAGAACTGTCCCGAATGCACAGAGCTTTCAGCTACCGCAGCAATGAACTGCTCGAGTCTAATGTTTTGCCAAAGCTCCTTCCTGCTGATTATGAAAAACTGGCACAACAATTGGCTTCTGCTCTGCAAAGCTGGCAGTTGATTGAAAGCAAGCAAGCAGCAGAGTTGCTTCATGTTGCTGCTCTCCTGGCAGGAAAGCTTGCGGGCGAGCCAATCTCTCTTGTTCATGGCGACTGCTACGCTGAGAATCTGCTTCTGCACAACAACCGCCTATTCATCATCGACTGGTCCTGGTTTACATTTGTCGGTGCGCCAGTTATGGATCTGGCCACAGTAACAATGGATCACTTGAAGAACGGCTCATTCGCGCAGTTCAGCAACAACGTCATAGACGCCTACTGTTTCGAATCTGGTCGCAATCTGGACAATGTCAAACTTGTCTTGCCACCAGCACGTCTCCTTAGCCGTCTCCTTCTGCTCCACTGGTTGGTAGAGCGTCGCAGCCGCGGCATATTAGGCACCACTGTGGGTCCGGTGGACAAGCTCATACCCAAGGTTGTTGCAGAGCTGACTGCAAAAATCCATTTTGTCGCTGCCGACGGTTAGTACGCATGGCTGCCTACCTACACTCTGAGATAAGGCGCCGAGGTCAGCCGCTCTGCACCGTCGGCAGTGACAACCAGGTCATCCTCGATGCGCACTCCACCCAAGCCTTCGCAGTAAATCCCAGGCTCATCAGTAACCACAGCTCCTTCCTGAAACGGATCATGCTCGTAATCGTACGGATCATGAGCAGCCAGTCCCAGGCTGTGCCCGAGCCCGTGAGTAAACTGCTTGGCATAGCCGTGTTGCTCGATGTAGTCGCGGGCAACTTTGTCATACTGCTTCCAGGTGATGCCTGGTTTTAGCGCTTTGCGGGCAGCTTTATTGGCAGAGAGAACTATCTTGTATATCTTGACCAGCTCTGCTTGCGGCTTCTTGCCAGGCACAAAGATGGTTCTCGTCAGGTCGGAGCAGTAGCCTCCTGGAAAAACACCTCCAAAATCAAGTATTACAGGCTCACCAGCTTTCAACTTGCGCTGACCGGTGGCATAGTGCGGCATAGCCGAGTTAGGTCCGCTGGCCACTATGGTGGAGAAACTGTTACCGGAAGCACCGTGTTTGCGCAACCTCATGTCTATTGCGAAAGCTACTTCAGCTTCAGTCATTCCAGCCTTAATAAGGGGCGCAACCTCCCGAAAGACACGGCTGGTAACCTTGCAGGCTAAAGTTAACAGCTCAATCTCGCAGGAGTCTTTGCACTGGCGGAACCGCTCGACCAGGTGCACAGTAGGAACCAGCTTTGCCTTTATCTCTTTGCACCAGGTCTTGGCAAAGTGTACTGAGAGATGATCCGACTCGAACCCGACTTTGCTTGTTTTGCCAAGACCTGCCATTGTGAGCGCTTCGTTGATATGCTCAGTAAGCCGGCTCCCGCGCTTCACCTTCACCAGCTTAAACTCAGGGGCTTCTTTCTGGGCACGCATGTAATACCGGCCATCAGTGACTATGAAAGCCTTCTTCTTGGTTATGACAAGCACAGCAGCTGAGCCGCTAAAGCCGCTCAGGTAGTAGACATTGTTGCTGTCACCTTCGAACGTCCTTACCAGGAGAGCATCAAGCCCCTGCTTGGCAAGCACAGATCGCATTTTCTTGAGCCTCTGAGACATATGCTTTCCTCTTTCATCCTGCAAATTAAACTGTCCGTGCAGTAACCCCTTACACAAGAGTCAATTATACGAGTGCTCAGCCTACTTCTCCTTGTCAGGTTTAGCAGGCGACTTCTCACCAAGCCCGATAAATTTTGCATGTCAACCTCCAGACTAAGTTCAGGCAACAAGCTTGTGTTTGCACTGCTAAACCCTTGGAACACCTGGGGTTCAGTAACAAAGATATGGCTACAACGCTACATTACGCGCCTGGATCAGCTACAAGACACCTTGTGAGACGTTTTTCTGGTGTTTTAAATACTGCTCCTTTAACTAAATTCTTGATGAATAACAAAATAAACTTACTGACAATGGGCTGGCTTTTTCAATCCAACCAGCAGAGATTGTCAAGTTTTAATAGGTGTTTTGAAACTTAGCTCAGGTTGCGCGAGGTTAAGCTTTTTACTAAAAAAGTTGTCCCTTCAAGTTCTACCTTGCTGGCACTTGTGTCATCAGTAAAACGCCTTTTGGCAGTCTTTGTGAACACACGTATTCATACCAGCGGTCAGCTCACCTTTTTGCTGCAATACTACAGTCACAACCATTCTTGCTTCCAATTCAAATTGATTCTGCCAATGAGCCTCTCAATAAGCTTTCATCATTGGTTGAACTTTATTTTCTCTGCCAGTAACAGCGATAGCTACGCTAGGTTTTCAATAGCCGGCACAGTGGGAAAATCACGACCAGTCAAAAGAATTGTTGAGCCCGGCTCAACCGGTACCACCCGGAGAGAAAACAGTCCACAAAATTGAAGAATATTGGGTGAGGAACTCATTTTAATGCCGCTCCGCAAATAGACAATAAAATGGATCTTTGTGCTAGCGCAGGCTAGCGGGAGCAAAGCCAATAGCCTTTAAAATCAGGCTCTTTCTGATCTAAGTTATAGACATATTTCGCTAATCACAATCACAACCAGGTCCCAACTCACCCAAAACATTCCATCTCATCAGAATTTGCAGCTTCAACACACATTTCATCATGTGATTGTTGTAGCTGGTGCACTGGAACGCATTCTCTCACTCGACAACAAGGCACTGATCGTAAAAAGCGCCTGACAACCAATACAAAAGCACCGGCAAAGACGAAAGGAGAAACAACATGTGTTACGGACCCGAGTTCGTGGCATTGAGCTGGACCATAGAAAGCTTGCGCCTGGGAGACTTGCTGCAAGCAATGCGTTGCGCTCGGATCGCGCTGTTCGAGTCATACAAGAGCAACCTGCACAACCGGGAGGTGGTGGAAACTGCTCAGAAGCTGGCGGCAATCTTCGCCAAGCACGGTAATACGATAGTGGCTGACGAGCTCACCGCGGAAGCCGCCAAGCTTCCCGCTCGTCTGGACACTCTGTCAGCTGCATTCACAGCAACGTCTGAGAGCCTGCGCCAGGGCAACCTGGAGCAAGCGCAGCAGCACGCCAGAACGGCGCTGTTCGTGTCAGAGGCAATCTGGGGCTGCAGCAAAGGGCTGGTCGACACACTGCAAAAGCTGGCAAAAGTCTTCGCCGAGCACGGTGAAAAGGACGAGTCAGACAAGTTCACCAGCGAAGCATCGATCCTTGCCCGCTGCCTGTCCAAGGTGTGAGACTCGTAGCCCCATGATGCTTTGCCGCACTGGTAGCCAGTTAAGATCTCAACGAACAGTTTGCTAACTGGTCTGTTCTTGGCTCGAAACAGGACAACGAGACACGCCGGCACGGTTAACCTTCGGGTTGCCGTGCCGGCGTTTACTCTTCTTCCATCAGACTATTCTGTCGCCGTACAAGACACAAAACAGCCCAGTGCAAAATTGGGGATGTCCAGGGCGTCGTTGATCTTTTGTGACATGCCCTGACCACCCCCATCTTAGCAAGTGCAAAAAGCGACCTCTTCTGGTCGCTTTTTGCACTTTTTGGCCTTTTTTTGCTTGCAA